>NZ_JBEFNA010000011.1 GCF_040199715.1 Fusobacterium sp. SYSU M8D902 | reverse complement strand
GCTGAGTTACTAGAATTAGTAGAAATGGAAGTAAGAGAGTTATTAACTGAGTACGGATTCCCAGGAGATGACATCCCTGTAGTAGCTGGATCTTCATTAGGAGCATTAAATGGAGAGCAACAATGGGTAGACAAAATCATGGAATTAATGAACGCAGTAGATGAGTATATCCCAACTCCAGAAAGAGCAGTAGACCAACCATTCTTAATGCCAATAGAAGATGTATTCACAATCACAGGAAGAGGAACAGTTGTAACTGGAAGAGTAGAAAGAGGAATCATCAAAGTTGGAGAAGAAGTTGAAATAGTAGGAATAAAACCAACTACAAAAACAACTTGTACAGGAGTAGAGATGTTCAGAAAACTACTTGACCAAGGACAAGCAGGAGACAACATCGGAGCATTATTAAGAGGAACTAAGAAAGAAGACGTAGAAAGAGGACAAGTTCTAGCTAAGCCAGGATCAATCACTCCACATACAAACTTCAGATCAGAAGTATACGTATTAACTAAAGAAGAGGGAGGAAGACATACTCCATTCTTCTCAGGATACAGACCACAATTCTACTTCAGAACAACTGACATAACTGGAGCAATCACATTACCAGAAGGAGTAGAAATGGTAATGCCAGGAGACAACATCGAAATGAGAGTTGAATTAATCCACGCGATCGCAATGGAAACAGGATTAAGATTCGCTATCAGAGAAGGTGGAAGAACAGTAGCTTCAGGAGTAGTTGCTGAAATTCTTAAATAATAATTGATATGAAAGGGAGCTTTTAAAGCTTCCTTTTTTTTATAGAAAAATATATAAAATAATAATAAAGATTGAAGATTGGAAATTTTTGCTGGTTGTTTCCTTGTAAAATGATCTCTAAATCTATATTTGAAAAAAACTCAAAAAAACTTTAGAAAAAAATAAAAAAAAGCTTTTCTTTTTTGGGAAAGTATGATATACTCTTTAAAGTGTATAAGGATATTTGAAAAAATCCTTAAAGATAATTTTCAAGGAGGTGTAAAGAATAAATGGCTTCTAACAAATTAAGAATCTACTTAAAAGCTTATGATCACACTTTATTAGATCAATCAGCTAAGAAAATAGCGGAAGTTGCTAAAAAGTCTAGAGCGGAGATCGCAGGACCTATGCCATTACCTACTAAAATTAGAAAGTACACTGTATTAAGATCAGTGCATGTAAACAAGGATTCAAGAGAACAATTTGAAATGAGAGTACACAGAAGAATGGTTGAAATCAACAATTCTACACAAAAGACAATAGCTTCGTTAACAGCAGTTAACTTACCAGCTGGTGTTGGAATAGAAATCAAACAAATCTAGTTGATTTTTAGAAAAACATTGTAAGGTTATATTTCGAGAATTTGATTTGTTTGATAAGATGATTATCGGAATAAAAAATTTCCTTACAGAATAATACAAGTTGGCGCTTTTTTTAAAGCAAAGTGGTAGAACCACGAGGTCAAGTTGTCAACCAATATATTATTTGATGGAGGTAGAAAAATGTCAGGAATTTTAGCAAAGAAAATTGGAATGACTCAAATTTTTGAAGATGGAAAATTCATTCCAGTAACAGTTGTTGAAGCTGGTCCTAACTTCGTACTACAAAAGAAAACTGTAGAAAACGATGGATATACAGCTCTACAATTAGGATTTGATGAGAAAAAAGAGAAAAACACTACTAAACCAGTAATGGGAATCTTCAAGAAAGCAGGAGTAAACCCTCAAAGATTCGTAAAAGAATTAAGAGTTGACTCAGTTGAAGGTTATGAATTAGGTCAAGAGATCAAAGTTGATGTACTTGCTGAAGTAGCTTATGTAGATATTACAGGAACTTCAAAAGGTAAAGGAACATCAGGAGTTATGAAGAGACACGGATTCGGTGGAAACAGAGCTTCTCACGGGGTATCTAGAAACCACAGACTAGGTGGATCTATCGGAATGTCAAGTTGGCCTGGTAAAGTATTAAAAGGAAAAAGAATGGCTGGACAATATGGTAACGAAACAGTAACAGTTCAAAACTTAAAAGTAGTTAAAGTTGATGCAGAAAACAACTTATTACTAATAAAAGGTGCAGTACCTGGAGCAAAGAACGGTTACATAGTTGTTAAACCAGCTGTAAAAAAATAATTCATTAGTAGATGTGGAAGGAGGAAAATAATGGCAGTTTTAAACATATATGACTTGACAGGAACTCAAACTGGAACTGTAGAAGTTAAAGATACAGTGTTTGGGATTGAGCCTAATCAAGCAGTACTTCATGAAGTACTAACTGCAGAATTAGCAGCTGCTAGACAAGGAACTGCAGCTACTAAGACTAGAGCAATGGTTAGAGGAGGAGGAAGAAAACCTTTTAAACAAAAAGGAACTGGTAGAGCTAGACAAGGAAGTATCAGAGCTCCTCACATGGTTGGTGGAGGAGTAACATTCGGTCCTCACCCAAGATCATACGAGAAAAAAGTTAACAAGAAAGTTAGAAACTTAGCATTAAGATCAGCTTTATCTGCTAAAGTTGCTAACGGAGATATCTTAGTTCTTGAAGGAACTATCGAAACTCCAAAAACAAAAACAATAATTGCTTTAACAAATGCAGTTAATGCAACTAACAAGCAATTATTCGTAGTAAATGATTTAGCAGAGTTAAACGATTACAACTTATACTTATCAGTAAGAAACTTAGAGAACGCAGTTGTATTACAACCAAACGAGATCGGAGTTTACTGGTTATTAAAGCAAGAGAAAGTAATCGTAACTAGAGAGGCACTAACTACAATAGAGGAGGTGCTTGGATAATGACAGCTTATGATATCATCAAAAGACCTGTTATCACTGAGAAAAGTGAAATGTTAAGAAGAGAGTATAACAAATATACTTTCGAAGTAAACACAAAAGCAAACAAAATTCAAATAAGAAAAGCTGTAGAGGAAATATTTAACGTAAAAGTTGAATCTGTATCTACTTTAAACAGCAAACCAGTTGTTAAAAGACACGGAATGAAACTTTACAAAACTCAAGCTAAAAAGAAGGCTATTGTTAAATTAGCTCAAGGAAGCACAATCACTTATTTTAAAGAAGTGTAATAGATTAACGGCTAAAGATATATATAGGTCTAAATATAAAGGAATTTTTTCGGAGGTTAAGCAAAAATGGCTATTAGAAAAATGAAACCTATTACTAATGGACAAAGAGGAATGTCAAGATTAGTTAATACGGATTTAGATAATGTAAGACCTGAAAAGTCTTTAACTGTACCTTTAAAATCTGCATATGGTAGAGACAACTATGGACACAGAACATGTAGAGATAGACAAAAAGGACACAAAAGACTTTACAGAATTATCGATTTCAAGAGAAATAAATTAGATATACCTGCTAGAGTAGAATCTATCGAGTATGATCCAAATAGAACAGCTAATATAGCTCTTTTATTCTACGTTGATGGAGAGAAAAGATATATACTAGCTCCTAAAGGACTAAAAAAAGGTGACATGGTTATGGCAGGATCTCAAGCTGAGATTAAACCAGGAAACGCACTTAAAATAAAAGATATGCCAGTAGGGGTTCAAATTCACAATATTGAACTACAAAGAGGAAAGGGTGGACAATTAGTTAGATCTGCAGGAACTGCAGCAAGACTAGTTGCAAAAGAAGGAACTTACTGTCACGTTGAGTTACCATCAGGTGAGTTAAGATTAATTCACGGTGAATGTATGGCTACAATCGGTGAAGTAGGAAACTCAGAACATAGCTTAGTACAAATTGGTAAAGCTGGAAGAAACAGACATATGGGAAAAAGACCTCATGTAAGAGGATCTGTAATGAACCCTTGTGATCACCCTCATGGAGGAGGAGAAGGAAAGAATCCTGTAGGTAGAAAAGCTCCTTTAACACCTTGGGGAAAACCTGCTTTAGGTGTTAAAACTAGAGGTAAGAAAACTACAGATAAGTTTATCGTAAGAAGAAGAAACGATAAGTAATTCTAAATTCGAGAGGAGGCTAATAAGGAATGGCTAGATCATTAAAAAAAGGACCTTTCTGTGACCACCACTTAATGAAAAAAGTAGAAGAGGCAGTAGCTTCTGAAAACTTAAAAGCAGTTATTAAGACTTGGTCAAGAAGATCAACAATATTCCCTAACTTCATCGGAATCACTTTTGGTGTATATAACGGGAAAAAACATATCCCTGTTCACGTAACTGAGCAAATGGTTGGACATAAATTAGGAGAATTCGCTCCAACTAGAACTTACTATGGACACGGAGTAGACAAGAAAAAGAAAAAATAATTTCAATTAAGCATATATTTGAGAAAGTAAAGAGGAGGTTGGACTAGTGGAAGCTAGAGCAATTACGAGATACGTAAGAATGTCTCCTAGAAAAGCTAGATTAGTAGCTGACTTAGTGAGAGGAAAATCAGCACTAGAAGCATTAGATATTCTAGAATATACAAATAAAAAATCAGCTAGATTAATAAAGAAGACATTAGCATCAGCTATTGCTAATGCAACTAACAACTTCAAAATGGACGAAGATAAGTTAGTAGTTTCAACAATTATGATAAATGATGGACCAGCTCTTAAGAGAATAATGCCTAGAGCTATGGGAAGAGCAGATATAATCAGAAAGCCAACAGCTCACATTGTTGTTGCTGTTTCTGAAAAGTAGTTTAAGGAGGTAAGACTGTGGGACAAAAAGTAGACCCTAGAGGACTAAGACTTGGAATAACAAGATCTTGGGATTCTAACTGGTATGCAGATAAAAAGGAATACGCTAAGTACTTCCATGAAGATGTAAAAATCAGAGAGTATGTCAAGAAAAACTACTTCCACGCAGGAATAGCGAAGGTAAAGATCGAAAGAACTTCTCCTTCAAATGTAGTAGTTCTTGTTTACACAGCTAAAGCAGGAATAATCATCGGAAGAAAAGGTGCTGAAATAGATAACTTAAGAGTAAATCTTGAGAAATTAACAGGAAAGAAAGTAACTGTAAAAGTACAAGAAGTTAAAGAATTTAACAAAGATGCTGTACTAGTTGCTGAAAACATTGCTACATCTATCGAGAAAAGGGTAGCATACAAAAGAGCTGTAAGCCAAGCTGTAATGAGAGCTATGAGAGCTGGAGCTAAAGGAATCAAAGTTATGGTTTCAGGAAGACTAAATGGAGCAGAAATTGCCAGAGCTGAGTGGGTAGTTGAAGGAAAAGTTCCTTTACATACATTAAGAGCTGATATTGATTATGCAACAGCAACAGCTCACACAACTTATGGAGCTCTTGGAATAAAAGTATGGGTTTTCCATGGTGAAGTTCTTCCAACTAAAAGGGAAGGAGGAGAAGCGTAGTCATGTTAATGCCAAAAAGAACAAAACATAGAAAAATGTTTAGAGGTAGAATGAAAGGTACAGCTCAAAGAGGTAACACTGTAGCGTTCGGAGATTACGGACTACAAGCTCTTGAGCCACACTGGATAACAAATAGACAAATAGAATCATGCAGGGTTGCAATCAACAGAACATTCAAAAGAGAAGGAAAAACTTTCATAAGAATATTCCCTGACAAACCTATCACAGCTAGACCAGCTGGAGTGAGAATGGGTAAAGGTAAAGGAAGCGTTGAAGGTTGGGTAGCAGTAGTTTTACCTGGAAGAATGATGTTCGAAGTTTCAGGAGTAACTGAAGAGAAAGCTATAGCAGCATTAAGAAAAGCTTCTATGAAACTTCCTGTAAGATGTAAAATAGTAAAAAGAGAGAATGGTGGTGAAAACTAATGAGAGCTAAGGAAATAAGAGAAATGTCAACTGAAGACTTAGTTGTTAAGTGTAAAGAGCTTAAGGAAGAGCTATTCAACCTAAAGTTCCAACTTTCATTAGGTCAACTTACTAACACTGCTAAAATCAGAGAAGTTAGAAGAGAAATTGCTAGAATAAATACAATCTTAAATGAAAGATAATCTCATTCAAAGTATAAATTGATTCTTAGGAAGAGGAGGTTAATGTCTTGAGAAACGAAAGAAAAGTTAGAGAAGGAATAGTTGTTTCTGATAAAATGGATAAAACTATCGTTGTTGCAATAGAAACAATGGCTTTACACCCAATCTATAAGAAGAGAGTAAAAAGCACTACTAAGTTTAAAGCTCACGATGAAAATAATGTAGCTCAAACTGGAGATAGAGTAAGAATTATGGAAACTAGACCATTATCAAGAGATAAAAGATGGAGACTAGTAGAGATTGTTGAGAAAGCTAGATAATTCCAATTATTGTGAGAGGAGGATAATTTAATGGTACAACAACAAACTATCCTTAACGTTGCTGATAACTCAGGTGCAAAAAAATTAATGATAATCAGAGTATTAGGTGGATCTAAAAAAAGATTCGGAAAAATTGGAGATATCGTTGTAGCATCTGTTAAAGAAGCGATCCCTGGTGGAAACGTTAAAAAAGGTGACGTAGTTAAGGCTGTAATAGTTAGAACTAAAAAAGAATTAAGAAGAGAAGATGGATCATATATAAAATTTGATGATAACGCAGGAGTTATAATCAATAACAACAATGAGCCAAAAGCAACAAGAATATTTGGACCAGTTGCAAGAGAGTTAAGAGCTAAAAACTTTATGAAGATTTTATCTCTAGCTCCAGAAGTAATCTAATAAATAAGAGAGGAGGCTAATATCGTGGCTAAACCTAAAATTAAATTTATACCAGAAACTTTACACGTAAAAACAGGAGATATGGTTTATGTAATCTCTGGTAAAGATAAAGGTAAAACAGGTAAAGTTGTAAAGGTATTCCCTAAAAAAGGAAAAGTTGTAGTTGAAGGAATAAATATAGTAACTAAACATATGAAGCCAACTCCAATAAACCCACAAGGTGGAGTTGTTAGCAAGCCAGCTGCTATATTCTCATCTAAAGTAATGTTATTTGATGAGAAAGCTGGAAAACCAACAAGAGTTGGATACAAAATGGTAGATGGTAAAAAAGTAAGATACTCAAAAGTATCTGGAGAAGTTCTATAAGAAGGGAGGAAAACGTAAGTGTCTAAATACGTTTCTAGATATCATAAATTATATAATGACGTTGTAGCTCCAGCTTTAATAAAAGAGTTAGGAATTAATAACGTAATGGAATGTCCAAAGCTAGAAAAGATAATAGTAAATATGGGAGTTGGAGAAGCTACTCAAAACTCTAAATTAATAGATGCTGCTATGGGAGATCTAACTATTATTACTGGACAAAAACCAATAGTAAGAAAGGCTAAGAAATCTGAAGCAGGATTCAAATTAAGAGAAGGAATGCCAATCGGAGCAAAAGTTACTTTAAGAAAAGAAAGAATGTACGATTTTCTAGATAGATTAGTGAATGTGGTTCTTCCAAGAGTAAGAGACTTCGAAGGAGTTTCAGCTAACTCATTTGACGGAAGAGGAAACTACTCTTTAGGATTAAGAGATCAATTAGTTTTCCCTGAAATCGAATTTGATAAAGTTGAAAAACTTTTAGGAATGTCTATCACTATCGTTTCTTCTGCTAAAAATGATGAAGAAGGAAGAGCTTTACTTAAGGCGTTTGGAATGCCTTTCAAAAAGTAATAGTGAGGAGGGTAAAGAATAAATGGCAAAGAAGTCAATGATCGCTAGAGATGTTAAAAGAGCTGAACTATGCGAGAAATATGCTGAAAAAAGAGCTGAGCTAAAGAAGAGAGTTGCTGAAGGTGACATGGAAGCTATGTTCGAATTAAACAAACTTCCAAAAGATTCTTCTGTAGTTAGAAAAAGAAATAGATGTCAGTTAGACGGAAGACCAAGAGGATTCATGAGAGAATTTGGAATTTCGAGAGTAAAATTCAGACAGCTTGCAGGAGCTGGAGTAATACCAGGAGTTAAAAAATCATCTTGGTAATATTATAGGAAGGAGGATTTTCGTAGATGTATTTAACAGATCCAATTGCTGATATGTTAACAAGAATCAGAAATGCAAATGCAGTAATGCATGAGAAAGTAGATGTACCTCATTCAAATTTAAAAGATAGATTAGCAGAAATCCTAAAAGAAGAAGGATATATAGCTAACTATAAAGTTGTGACTGATGGGAACAAAAAAAATATAAGAGTTTACTTAAAATATGATGGTAAAGAGAGAGTTATCAAAGGAATAAAAAGAATCTCTAAACCTGGAAGAAGAGTGTATTCTTCAGTAGAAGATATGCCAAGAGTATTATCAGGATTAGGAATTGCTATCGTATCTACTTCTAAGGGAATTGTTACTGACAGAGTAGCTAGAAGAGAAAACGTAGGTGGAGAAATTCTTGCATTTGTTTGGTAATAATAACTTAGGAGGTGTTAGTAAATGTCAAGAGTAGGTAAAAAACCTATTATAGTGCCTTCTGGAGTTGAAGTAACATTAAACGGAAACGTAGTTACTGTAAAAGGACCAAAAGGTACTCTAACAAAAGAATTTAATTCAGAATTAACTATAAAAAAAGTAGAAAATGAAATCGTTGTTGAAAGACCAAACGATTTACCAGCTGTAAGAGCTATACATGGAACTACAAGAGCTTTAATCAACAACATGATCGTAGGAGTTTCTCAAGGATTTAGAAAAACTCTTAACCTAGTTGGAGTTGGATACAGAGCAGCTGCAAAAGGAAAAGGATTAGAATTAGCACTAGGATACTCTCATCCAGTTATTATAGATGAAGTACCTGGAATTACATTCACAGTAGAAAAGAATACAACTATCCATATCGATGGTAGCGAAAAAGATGTAGTAGGACAAGTTGCTGCTGATATAAGAGCTAAAAGAGCTCCTGAGCCTTACAAAGGAAAAGGAGTTAAGTATTCTGACGAAGTTGTTAGAAGAAAAGAAGGAAAAAAATCGTAAGGTAGCTTAACTAAAAGGAGGTAAGACAGTTGTTTAAGAAGGTAGATAGACAAGCTGTAAGAACAAGAAAGCATTTATCAATCAGAAACAAAATTTCTGGTACAGCTGATAGACCAAGACTTTCTGTATATAGATCAAACAACAATATCTTTGCTCAATTAATAGATGATGTTAATGGAGTAACTCTAGTTTCTGCATCAACTATTGATAAAGCATTAAAAGCAAATATTGCAAATGGTGGAAATACAGAAGCTGCTAAAACTGTAGGTAAAGCACTTGCAGAAAGAGCGGCAGCTAAAGGAATAACTAATATCGTATTCGATAGATCAGGATACAAGTACACAGGAAGAGTAGCGGCTCTTGCTGAGGCAGCTAGAGAAGCTGGATTAAGCTTCTAATTCTATTAGAGAGGAGGATTTCACTTGTCTAAGTTAGCAAATAGAGAAGAAAAACAATATCAAGAAAAATTATTAAAGATATCAAGAGTTTCTAAGACAACTAAAGGAGGAAGAACTATATCTTTCTCAGTTTTAGCAGCTGTTGGAGATGGAGAAGGTAAAGTTGGATTAGGATTAGGTAAAGCTAATGGTGTACCTGATGCTATAAGAAAAGCACTTTCTTCTGCAAAGAAAAATTTAGTAGATGTTTCTCTAAAAGGATCTACTATTCCTCATGAAACTGAAGGAAAATGGGGAGCAACAACTTTATGGATGGCACCAGCTTATGAAGGAACTGGAGTTATCGCTGGTTCTGCAACAAGAGAGATATTAGAGCTTGTTGGAGTACATGACATTTTAACTAAAATCAAAGGATCTAGAAACAAACATAACGTTGCTAGAGCTACAATAGAAGCTTTAAAATCACTTAGAACAGCTGAGCAAATCGCTGCTTTAAGAGGTAAAGAAGTTAAAGATATCTTAAGCTAGGAGGGAATTTAGAGATGGTAAAGCTTAGAATAGAGCTTGTAAAAAGCATAATCGGAAGAAAGCCTAACCACATAGCAACTGTAAAGTCGCTAGGGCTTAAGAAGATGAATGATGTTGTGGAGCATGTAGAAACTCCTGAGTTAAAAGGTAAACTAGCTCAAGTTTCTTACTTACTTAAAGTAGAGGAGGTGCAAGCTTAATATGAAATTAAACGAATTAATGCCTTCTGTACCAAGAAAAGCTAGAAAAAGAATCGGAAGAGGAGAATCTTCTGGATTAGGTAAAACAGCTGGAAAAGGAAGCAACGGACAAAAGTCTAGAGCTGGTGGAGGAGTAAAACCTTACTTCGAAGGTGGACAAATGCCTATCTATAGAAGAGTTCCAAAAAGAGGTTTCTCTAACGCATTATTCAAGAAAGAGTATGCTGTAATTACATTAGATCTTTTAAATAGATTTGAAGAGGGAGCAGAAGTTACTCCAGAAATCTTATTCGAAACTGGATTAGTTAGAAAAATGATGGACGGTATCAAAGTTTTAGGAAACGGAACTTTAGATAAAAAATTAACTGTAAAAGCTCACAAAATTTCTGCATCTGCAAAAGCTGCTATAGAAGCAAAAGGTGGAGTAGTAGAAATTATAGAAGTTAAAACTTTTGCTGACGTTGCAAAGAATAACAAGTAATAATAACTTGCTAAAACCTAAAGCGAGGTGAAGTTGTTTTGACTTTAATGGAAAAATTTAATACGAAATTGAGTAGCATTATGAGGATTCCCGAATTAAGGGAGAGAATCGTCTTCACCTTGTTGATGTTTTTAGTTGCAAGAGTTGGGACATATATTCCTGCACCAGGAGTAGATGTCGACAGACTTGCAACTATGACAACACAAAGTGATATATTAGGTTATATAAATATGTTCTCAGGTGGAGCTTTTAAAAGAGTATCTATTTTTGCTCTTGGAATAGTTCCATACATTAACTCATCAATTGTTTTCAGCTTATTAGCTGTGATTATTCCCAAGATTGAAGAGATTCAAAAAGAGGGAGAATCAGGAAGAAACAAGATTACTCAATGGACTAGATATTTAACAATTGGAATAGCAATAATTCAATCTTTTGGAGTTTGTATGTGGCTACAATCAGTAGGACTAGTAACAACTCCAGGAACTGCATTTTTCTTAACTACTATAGTTACTTTAACAGCAGGTACTGTATTCTTAATGTGGATTGGGGAGCAGATCTCTATTAAAGGAATAGGAAATGGAGTTTCACTTCTAATCTTTCTAAATGTAATATCTGGAGGACCTTCAAACGTTGTTCAGACTATTCAAAGTATGAGAGGAAGTAAGTTTTTAATACCTGTATTATTATTAATAGCCCTAGCTGGAATATTAGTTGTAGCAGGAATAGTTGTTTTTCAGTTGGGACAAAGAAAAATACCAATTCACTATGTAGGAAAAGGGTTTAATGGAAGAGGAGGAATGGGACAAAACTCATATATACCTCTTAAGTTAAATAGTGCAGGAGTAATGCCTGTAATCTTTGCTTCTGTAGTTATGATGATACCATCAGCTATAGTTAATGCAATCCCGTCAGAGTATACTCTGAAAACTACATTGGCGATGATATTTAATCAAAGTCATCCAGTATATATGATATTATATGCTGCAGTAATCATATTTTTCTCATTCTTCTATACTGCTATAGTTTTCGATCCTGAAAAGGTTGCAGATAACTTAAAGCAAGGTGGAGGAACAATTCCAGGAATAAGACCAGGAACAGAGACAGTTGAGTATTTAGAAGGTGTTGTTACAAGAATAACTTGGGGTGGCGCTTTCTTCTTAGCGGCTATATCAATACTTCCATATGCAATATTTACTTCTTTTGGACTACCAGTATTCTTTGGTGGAACAGGAATAATTATCGTAGTTGGAGTTGCTATTGATACAGTTCAACAAATAAATGCTCATTTAGTAATGAGAGAGTATAAAGGATTTATATAGAGCTTTATATAAAAGGCACAACCTTAGGGTTGTGCTTTTTTTAAGTTTCATATATAGAACAATAAAAGAAAATTTTTCTTGAGATAAGATATTATTTATATTAGAATATTAAAGAATAGAAAATTTTAGAAAGGAATAGAAAAATGAGAAAAAAAGGATTAGTTTATGCAATTTTAGCATCGGTTTTATGGGCTATAGTGAATCCAGTTATTAAGACAGGACTTAGTTATAATATGACACCAATGAACTTTGCAGGTTTAAGATTTACATCAGTTGGAATAATCTTATTTATATATACTTGGCATAGAGGAATGTGGCAGGAGATAAAAGAAAATAGGAGATTATTTACACTGTTGATACTATTAAATATATTTTTAGGGTATGCAGTTTTCTATTTAGGGGTAAATTTAGTTGATGGAGCTATTTCATCTATAATAATGGGAACAACACCATTTGTAAATGTAATTTTAAGTCATATTTTAACAAGTGATGACAAGTTAAATAAACATAAGATAGTTAGTATATTGATAAGTTTGGTTGGATTGTTTATGATACTTGGAGTAAAAAGTACTGGATATTCATTAAATAGTGCTAGTTTTTTAGGAATACTATTTCTATACTTGAATATAGTACTTCAAGGTTATTCAGGAATTAAAGTAGCAAAATATAAAGCTAATATAGATCCAATATTTTTAAATGCTGTACAGATGTTTTTTGGAGGATTGTTATTATATCTAACAGGAGTTAGTATAGAGGGATACAGAAGTTTTATAGATAAACCATTGGGATTTTATGTTAGCTTAGGAATTTTAGTTTTCGTATCAGTATTTGCTTTCAGCTTTTGGTTTATGGCTTTACAAGACAAGAATACAAAAGTTTCAGAGGTCAATATGTGTAGATTGATAAATCCAATTTTAGGTGCTGTACTAAGCTGGATCATACTACCAGATGAGAAACCTACTTTCAATACTGTAGCAGGAATGATTATCATTGTATTCTCTTTAGTTTATTATTTTAAGGGAAAAGAGTATTTTGAAAGAGTAAAAAAATAGAAATAGCTTAAAAAAAAGAGTAGAAAATTAGAGTTTCTCTCTTTTTTTTATTCATAAAATCGTGCATTTTTTTGGAAAGTGTAGTATAATAGAAAAGTGAAAACAAAATAAATTTAAGGAGTGATAACATATGAATATAATGTTATTTGGTGCACCAGGTGCAGGAAAAGGAACACAGGCAAAGTTCCTAATAGAAAAATATGGAATACCTCAAATTTCAACAGGAGATATCTTAAGAGCAGCTATAAAAGAGGGAACTGCTATGGGATTAGAGGCTAAAAAATTTATGGATGAAGGAAAATTAGTTCCAGATTCAACAATTATAGGAATAATAAAAGACAGATTATCTCAAGAGGATTGTAAAAAAGGATTCATATTAGATGGATTCCCTAGAACTTTAGCTCAAGCAGAGGCTCTAGAAGTATTAATGAAAGAGATGGGAATAGCTCTAGATAAAGTTATATCATTAAACGTTCCAGATGAATTGATAGTAGGAAGAGTAACAGGAAGAAAGGTATGTCCAGCTTGTGGAGCATCTTTCCACGTTGAATTTAACCCTTCAAAAGTAGCAGGAAAATGTGACTACTGTGGTGGAGAGTTAATCACTAGAAAAGATGATAATGCTGAGACAGTAACAAAAAGATTGGGAGAATACCACTCTCAAACAGCTCCATTATTTGATTTCTATCAATCAAGAAATCTATTAGTTGAGATAGATGGAACAAAAGAAGTAGATGCTATAACAAAAGAGATTTTTGCTATCCTTGGATAATTTTATATTAGAAAGGAGTTATAAATGGCATTAATAAAGACTTTAGATCAGATAAAGGAAATAAAGAAATCTAATCAAATAATTGCAAGACTATACAATGATATTTTACCAAAGTATATTAAACCAGGAGTTTCTACATATGAAATTGATAAGATTGTAGAGGACTATATAAGAAGTCAGGGTGCTATACCAGGGTGTATTGGAGTACCAGGACCTTATGGAGCTTTTCCAGCAGCTACATGTATATCTGTAAATGAAGAGGTAGTTCATGGAGTACCAAATGGAAGAGTATTAAATGAGGGAGATATAGTGAGCATTGACACAGTAACAGTGTTGAATGGTTACTATGGAGATTCTGCAATAACTCTACCTGTTGGAGAGATAGATGAAGAATCTAAAAAACTTCTAGAAGTAACAGAAAAATCAAGAACAATTGGAATAGAGATGGCTGTTGCAGGGAATAGACTTGGAGATATTGGTCATGCAATACAACAGTATGTTGAAAAAAATGGATTTAGTGTAGTTAGAGATTATGCTGGTCATGGAGTTGGATTATCTATGCATGAGGATCCAATGATACCTAACTTTGGAAGAAAAGGAAGAGGTATTAAAATTGAAAATGGAATGGTGTTTGCAATAGAACCAATGGTAAATGTTGGAACATACAAATTGAATATGAAAGATGATGGGTGGACAGTTGTAACAAAGGATGGAAAAAGATCTGCACACTTTGAACATTCAGTTGCAATAATAGATGGTAAAGCAGTAATTTTAAGTGAAATAGAGTAATGTAAATCCATAAAAAAAGTTTAGATAAATCAATAATTTTTATAGACTTTTTGTGATTTACGTGCTATAATAATTTGAAGTTCTGTTCGATAGGAGGAATTATGTCAAAAAAAGATGTTATCGAATTAGAAGGTACTATTTTAGAAGCCCTTCCAAATGCGATGTTTAAAGTTGAATTAGAGAATGGGCACACTATTTTAGGCCATATCTCTGGGAAAATGAGAATGAACTATATTAAAATTTTACCTGGAGATGGAGTGACTGTACAAATCTCTCCTTATGACTTGTCAAGGGGTAGAATAGTATACAGGAAAAAAAATTAATATCACGAAAGGAGGCAGATGAATGAAAGTAAGAGTATCAGTTAAACCTATTTGTGACAAGTGCAAAGTTATCAAGAGACATGGAAAAGTTAGAGTTATATGTGAAAACCCTAAACACAAACAAGTTCAAGGATAATTTTGAAAGAGAGTTTGTTAAAAAGTACGACAATTATGACATGTAGTACTGTAAAGATATGTTGGCTGTAGAGCCATCTCCGAATTTAGGAAACGGAACATATCGACGAAAGTATTGAGCTAGTTTATAATTACTAGCAAAATATATAAAATTTTCGATAGAGGAGGAAACAATTTTGGCTAGAATAGCAGGAGTAGATATCCCAAGAAACAAGAGAGTTGAGATAGCTTTAACTTACATTTATGGAATTGGAAAACCAACTTCACAAAAAGTTTTAACAGAAGCGGGAATTAACTTTGATACAAGAGTTAAGGACTTAACTGAAGAAGAAGTAAACAAAATTAGAGCTATTGTAGAAACAATTAAAGTAGAGGGAGACCTAAGAAAAGAAGTAAGACTTTCTATAAAAAGACTTATGGATATCAAATGTTACAGAGGATTAAGACACAAAATGAATCTACCTGTAAGAGGACAAAGTTCAAAAACTAACGCAAGAACAGTTAAAGGTCCAAAAAAACCTATTAAAAAATAATCGAGTATTTTAGAGGAATTATAGAATTTTATAATTTAGCAAGGGAGGTAGCTTAAGTTGGCTAAAAAGAAGGTAGCTAAGATTAAAAAGAAAGTTAAAAATATTCCTAACGGAGTTGCCCATATACATTCAACTTTTAATAACACAATAGTTGCTATTACTGATGCAGAAGGTAAAGTTGTAAGTTGGAAATCAGGAGGAACTTCTGGTTTCAAAGGTACTAAGAAAGGAACTCCATTTGCAGCTCAAATCGCAGCTGAGCAAGCAGCAAATATTGCTATGGAAAATGGAATGAAAAAAGTAGAAGTAAGAGTGAAAGGTCCAGGATCAGGAAGAGAAGCTTGTATCAGATCATTACAAGCAGCTGGATTAGAAGTAACTAAGATAACTGATGTTACTCCTATCCCACACAATGGATGTAGACCACCAAAAAGAAGAAGAGTGTAGTCTCACTTATTTATTTTGAAAATTATTGCGGCAAAATGAATATAAAGGAGGAATATTTAGAAAATGGCAAGAAATAGACAGCCTGTATTGAAGAAATGTAGAGCGCTAGGAATTGATCCAGTAGTTTTAGGAGTTAACAAATCTTCTAAAAGAGGACCTAGACCAAATGCAAACAAGAAGCCTACAGAGTATGCAGTTCAATTAAGAGAAAAACAAAAAGCGAAATTTATATATAATGTAATGGAAAAACAATTCAGAAAGATATACGAGGAAGCAGCAAGAAAACTTGGTGTAACTGGTTTAACTTTAATTGAATACTTAGAAAGAAGATTAGAGAACGTAGTTTACAGATTAGGATTTGCTAAAACTAGAAGACAAGCTAGACAAATCGTTTCTCACGGACACGTTGCTGTAAACGGAAGAAGAGTTAATATCGCTTCTTACAGAGTAAAAGTAGGAGACGTTATCTCTATAATAGAGAACTCTAAAAACTTAGATATAATAAAAGCGTCTGTAGAGGATGCAACTGTACCAGCTTGGTTAGAGTTAGATAGAGCTGCTTTCTCTGGTAAAGTTTTACAAAACCCAACTAAAGATGATTTAGATTTCGATCTAAACGAGTCATTAATAGTTGAGTTCTACTCTAGATAATAAGCCCTTTTAATAGGAGTTGATTAAATGTTAAAGATTGAAAAACATGCAAGGGGTATCAATATAACTGAAGTAAAAGAGAATGAATTTAAAGGACAATACGTGGTTGAGCCTTTATATAGAGGTTATGGGCATACTGTTGGTAATGCTTTGAGAAGAGTTTTACTTTCGTCTATCCCAGGAGCTGCTATTAAAGGTGTGAGAATTAACGGTGTATTAAGTGAATTCTCTGTTATGGAAGGAATAAAGGAAGCTGTTACTGAGATTATCCTAAACATAAAAGAAATAGTTGTAAAAGCTGAAACAACTGGAGAGAGAAAAATGACTCTTTCAGTTAAAGGACCTAAAACAGTAACTGCTGCTGATATAATACCTGATGTAGGAATAGAAATAGTAAATCCTGACCAAGTTATTTGTACAATAACTACAGATAGAGAACTTGACATGGAATTTCTTGTAGATACTGGAGAAGGATTTGTTGTATCAGAAGATATCGAAAGAAAAGATTGGGCAGTTGACTATATAGCTGTAGATGCTATATACACACCAATTAGAAAGGTATCATATACTATCCAAGACACTATGGTTGGAAGAATGACTGATTTCGACAAACTAACTTTAGATATAGAAACAGATGGAAGCATTGAAATTAGAGATGCATTATCTTATGCAGTTGAGTTATTGAAGTTACACTTTGATCCGTTCTTAGAATTAGGAAATAAAATGGAAAATTTAAGAACTGATGTTGAGGACGAAGATGAGGATTCAACTACTCATTCTAAAGATGATAATATTCTAAATACTAAGATAGAGGAGCTTGATTTAACAGTTAGATCATTTAACTGCTTAAAGAAAGCTGGAATAGAAGAAGTAAGCCAATTAGCAAAATTGTCGCTTAACGAACTTCTAAAAATTAAGAATCTAGGAAGAAAATCATTAGATGAGATCCTAGAGAAAATGAAAGAATTAGGATATGATCTAAATCAAAATGGATCTCCTGAGTAAGAATATATAAGGAGGATAGCTAACTAAATGAATCACAATAAATCATATAGAAAGTTAGGTAGAAGAGCTGACCATAGAAAAGCTATGCTAAAAAACTTAACTATATCTTTACTAAGTGCAGAGAAAATAGAAACTACTGTAACTAGAGCAAAAGAATTAAGAAAATTTGCTGAGAGAATGATAACTTTAGGAAAGAAAAATACTTTATCTTCTAGAAGAAATGCATTTGCATTCTTAAGAAACGAAGAAGTAGTAGCTAAGTTATTCAACGAAATAGCACCTAAATATGCAGAGAGAAATGGTGGTTACACAAGAATCATCAAAACTACTGTTAGAAAAGGTGACTCAGCTGAAATGGCTATAATCGAGCTAGTTTAATAATAGTTAGATATGAGGGGAGCAATGAGCTCCTCTTTTTTTTATTTTAAGGAGGATCTTATGAATGTAAAACAAGAGGTAAGTGTAAAAAAAGTTATAAAGGATGCAGAAGATTTATTTGGTGGATTTTATTGTTCAGAAGCAGTAGTGAGTTCTATTAGAAGTAATTTTGAACTAGATATACCTGAGGAAGTTATAAAGATGGCCTCAGGTTTTCCAGTTGGAATAGGGGGATCAAAGTGTCTATGTGGAGCAGTATCAGGTGGAGTATTAGCTCTAGGAATATTTTTTGGACGTAGTATACCTAATGATCCAAAAGTAAAAAAATTAATGGAATTAACAAAGGAACTTCACGATTGGTTTAAAGTAGCTAATGGGAAGAATAGTCTATGTTGTCGTGTATTAACTAGAGAATTTGATATGATTAAGGCAGAACATAAGGAACAATGTACTCTATTCACAGGATTAGTTGCTGGAAAGGTAGCTGAAATTATAATAAGGGAGTTAAATCTTAAAAATTTAGATAAATAGAGAAAAATATATTTTTACATACTACCTATTATTTCTAGTTATCATTTGTATATAAATTTCTTTAAATAAAGTAAACTTTACTTGAAGTAATGTCATTAAAAAAGTATAATATTATTGTGAGATTAAATAAGTGATAATGCAGGGAGAAGAAATTGTAGATTACTATACAATTATAAGGAGGAAATAATGGGACTAATAACAGAGAAGTTAGTAATGTTAGAGTTAGATTGTAGCACAAAAAAAGAAGTGATAGAGAGAATGGCAAAGGCATTTGCTGAAGAGGAATTTGTTGAAGATTATGAAGAGTTTTTAACTGCTTTATATAAGAGAGAGGATATAGCACCAACTGCTGTAGGATATGATGTTGGATTGCCTCATGGTACTTCAAAAACTGTAAAGAAACCAGGAATAGCATTTGCAAGATTAAAAACTCCAATTATGTGGAATGTAGAAGAGAAAGAGATTGCCAAAATGGTATTTATGTTAGCTATCCCAGATGAAGGAAAGGGAACTGATAAAATTAGTGTATTGATAGATCTATCTAAAAAAATTCTTGATGATAGTTTTAGAGAAAAAGTTATGAAATTATCAAAAGTTAGTGAAATAGCTAGATTAATAAACGAATAGATAGTAAATAACCTCTCCAGATTAGTGATCTAATTGGAGAGGTTATTTTTTCTATTATTTTAAGCTATTTTGAATTAGAGTTTTTGGATCTTGAATAGCTACCTTAGTTTTAACATCTACTACTTTTATATTTTTAAATCTATGAGGTTCTTTAATAGCAACATCATGAGCAAAGATAATAACTTTAGCATTCTCAACATCTTTTGGAGTTATTCTGTTAACGATTCCATTTGCTCCTTGAGTTTCTACTTTTATTTTTACTCCTAATTTAGCAGCAGTTTTTTCTAGAGCTTTTGCAGCTAAGAAAGTATGAGCTACTCCAGAAGGACAAGATGTTATTGCTAAAACTTCTGCTTCTCCTTCACCTTGTACACTTTCGTAATTTTCAATCTCTTCTTTTAGCTCCTCTTCTTCAACAGCAACAGGTTTTAAACTATTTACAATTATTGCAGTAACTAAAGCTCCAGCTATAGTACCAATTATATATCCTATTTTTCCTTCAACAACTGGAAGAACAATCCAACCTCCCCAAGGAGCATGGTTAATACAGTTCATTAAGAAACCGATAACGTTTCCAACAATACCTCCAGCAACTATGGCAGGTAAAACTCTCATAGGGTCAGCAGCAGCAAATGGAATTGCACCTTCACTAATACCAATAAGTCCCATAATAGCAGCAGCTTTTCCAGCTTCTTTTTCATCTTTTGTATATTTTTTAGGAGACATAAATGTAGCTAATGCCATTCCTAAAGGTGGAGTACAGATAGCGATTCCAACTCCTCCCATCAACCAAGGTTGAGTATCAACTTGAGTTTGAGCAAAAAGAGTAGCAACTTTATTGATAGGTCCACCCATATCAAATGCAGTCATTCCACCTAAAATAGTTCCTAATAAAACTTTTCCACTACCAGCCATTCCAGCTAGCCAATTGTTCATTGCTCCCATCATACTTGCAATAGGAGTACCTATTATCCAGATTACAACTGAACATACTAAGAAAGTTCCAATTAGGGGATAGATAAATATTGAACCTAGTGACTTCATACTATCTGGTAATTTTATTTTCTTTAAATATTGAACAATAAATCCAGCTATAAAACCAACAATGATTGCTCCTAAGAATCCAGTTTTATAGTTTTGAACTGCTATCCAAGATCCTATCATACCTGGTGCTAAACCTGGTTTATCAGCTATAGAGTAAGCTATATATCCTCCTAAAACAGCAGTGAAAAGAGTAAGTCCTGCAATACCCATATCTGCCATCTCTTTTAAGAAACCACTATCAGGGACAGCACCTTTTCCAGATAACATTACAGCTAACGAAAGTAATACTCCACCAGCAACTATAAATGGAATCATATGAGATGTTCCAAATAGTAAGTGTTCCTTCATTCTATTTAAAGTTTGTTTAAAATCTTTTTTCTCTTCAACTTCATAAGTAAAAGTATTTTCTTCCACTTTTTCTTCCTCTACTTTCTCCTCTTTTAGTATGACATTTAGAAACTCTTTTTTAGTTTTAGCATTTTTTAACTCCTCTAAAAATCCATCTTCCATAAATAGAGTAGTCAAATTTGAAAGAACTTCTATATGAGTAGAACCTTTTTCAGAATCTGGAATAGCTATTAAGAAAGCTAATTCAACCTCGTTGTCTTCATCAACTGATTCCCAGTCAGAGATTTTGTTCTTTAATCTTATTGCTGAAATCTTAGCATTTTTAACAGTTGTAGATTTTCCATGTGGAATAGCTAACCCCTCTTCTAATCCAGTAGGAGATTTTGTTTCTCTCTCCATAACAACTTTAAAAAATTCATCTCTATTTTCTAAAACTCCACTTGCATCTAGAAGATCAACTAATTTATTGATAACTTCAATTTTTGTTTTGCAATCAGAATCAAGAACAATTAGACTTTCATCAATTAAATTTCTAAAATTCATATCTGTACCTCCATATTTTTATATATTTTGAGTATAACAAAATTTTATATTTTTGAATAGAATCTAATTTTTTCAAAAAAATATGATTTTTTTTGACTTTATCTGTTTTATTTTAGTTAAAAATTGTAATTTATGATATAATTTAAACAATAAGGATTTGGAAGGAGAGAGAAATGACAAATAGAATGTTAGAGATATTAAAAATATTTTTAGAGAATGGTGGAAGATCATCCTATAAATATATTTCTGAAGTGGTTCAAATAAATGAGAGAACCATTAGATATGATATAGAGAAAATTAATCAAACTCTTTCTGAAAATAGATTTAATATTATTGAAAAAAGATCTAAGGGTGAACTACTATTTACAGATTTAACTGAACTCTCTAACATAATCTCTTTCTTTCAAAAAAATATTTCTACTGATGAGATAAAAGATGAGATTATTCTATTCAAAATCTTATTTCAAGGTAGGATAAATTTAAATGAGCTATGTGTTGAATTGGATGTAAGTAGGACAACAATAAAAAGTATAATAAGAGTAATTCGTGAAAAATTTGAAAAGTATACTCTAAAGTTGGAAACAGAGGTTCAGAAAGGTTTAATCCTAGTAGGAGAGGAAAGTAGTATTAGAACAGTTCAGTTAAAATTTTTAAATAGATATTTTAACTATTTTTCTAATAACAGCTCTCAATATATAGTGAAACTATTGAAAGAGATATTTTCAAATGAATTGAGAGAGGAAGCTAAATTATTTATAGATCTATTGATGAAAGAAAATAATACTGTAATTGCTGATGAACCATATTTGACATTTCAAAATTATATCTGTATTATGATTTGGAGAATAAAAAATGGTAGAGTTTTAACAAGTATTGAGAATGAAAATTTTTTTAGAAGAACTACAGAATTTTTACAGATAAAGAGAAATGTAGGAAGATTAGAGAAAAAATTTGATGTAGATATAAATGAAATGGAGATTTTAAGAGTGACTGACCTATATCTAGGATGTCATAACTATTGTGATGAGAGTAATTTTTATAATTTTTGGATAGAGATAGATATTTTAGCTAAGAAGATAATAGAGAATTTTTCTATTAATATGGAGATAGATCTAACTAAGGACAAGGATCTTTTATATGGAATTATTAATCATTTAAAACCGACTATACATAGATTAAAAAATAATATCTTGTTGGAGAACTCCATTTTAGATGATTTTTTAAAAAATTATAAGCCTATTTTTGAAGCTACTAAAAAATCTGTCTATCCATTAGAAGAGTTTATAGGAATGGAACTTACTTTAGATGAGATCGCTTTTTTAGGAACTCATTTTAAGAGTGCCATAGATAAAAATTTTTCATTAGAGAAAAAAGTTCTAATTGTTTGTGGTTTTGGTTATGGAACATCAAAACTGTTAGCTCAACAATTGAAAAATACTTATAGTATCTTTGTGAAAGATATAATTCCAGTATATAAATTAGAGGAGTATGATCTAGAAGAGATAGATCTAATTGTAACTACTCTACACTTAGAGAATAGATTTTCAAAACCTCTAGTACAGGTGAATACAATCTTATCAGGTGACGATAGGATAAATTTAGAAAGAGCTGGTCTGCAGGAGCAACAGAGAAAGGTTAAATTCACTAACTTGATAAAGATTATAGAAAAAAATACTCTGATAACTAATCTATCAACATTAAAAAAAGAGTTAAAAGAGCTTATGGGAGATCTTCTTATTGATGATACCAGCAAAAATATACTCTCTCTTTCTGAACTTTTAGGAGATAATATAATTTTACAGAGTGAGGCTAAAGGTTGGAAGGAGGCCGTTCAAGATATTGGAGAGTTATTGATAGAGGAAGGAGCATGTAATATAAGCTATATAGAGAGTATGATTAAGAAAATAGAAGAGTATGGATCCTATATGGTAACTAATAAAAAAATTGCTATTCCTCACAGTAAGAATGATAATAATGTATTTAAAACAAGTATGGGACTTTTGATATTAAAAGAAGAGATAGATTTTCCAGGAGGTTTACCTGTAAAAATAATATTAATTTTTACATCTAATGATGGAGAGGAACATTTAGAGGCTTTGGCAGATTTTATGGATTTGACGAATAATCACAGTTTTATAGCAAAATTAGATGAGTTTGTAAATCCTAGAAAAGTATTAGACACCATTAAGAAATTTGAATTTTTATCTAAGATAGGAAAAAATAGGTAATAGTTAAAAAAATAGAGAGCGATTGATCGCTCTCTAAAATCTCTATGTATAAAGGATTAAGCAACTTTTACGTCAATAGCCATAGGACCTTTTTTACCTTCAGTAACCTCAAAAGTAACAGCTTGTCCCTCCTCTAAAGTTCTAAATCCATCTCCGATAATTCCAGTAAAGTGTACGAAATAATCGTTTCCATCTTCGCTAGTTACAAATCCAAACCCCTTCTCTTTATTAAACCATTTTACTTTTCCATTTAACATTTTACAACCTCCAAAAGAATAAAAAACTTCTTGTTCTTAAACAAAATCAGAGTTAAAGAACAATTAACTAGATTATACAATATGAAGTAAATAATATCAAGCATTTTTTTGAAAAAATCTTAAAAAACAGTTAAAAAATAATTATATTGAAAAAAAATAAGACAGTTCATTTGATTTTTACTCACAAAAAATGTATAATTTAGTTATAGAAACAATTAGGAGGGAAGAAAAGTGAAGATAAATCCTATGATAATAGAAGGAAACTGGCAGGAAGGTTATACATTAGATTATTTTATGCTAAAGAGTAATTATGAAGGGGAAGATATATTTGGTTATCCTATATTTGATGTTGAATATAGTGAGATTGGAAAAGCTTTAAATGAATTAAAATATCATAAAGAGTATGATAAGGCTATTGATATAGCAGAAGTTGCTACTGATTTTATAAGAAATCAATGGAAGATAGAGGATAAGATAGATGGAATAATAGCTACTCCTCCTACTTTTAAAAGGGAGATACAGCCACTTTTTCAAATAGTAAAACATCTAGGTGAAAATTTAAACAAACCAATTTCATTGGACTTTTTTAGAAAATTGAGCTCTGAAGAGATGAAAAAACTACCAATAGAAAAGAAAATGGAACTATTCAAAAATAGTATCAGTAAGGAGAGAAAACTAACTAAGAGAGGTAATATACTCATTGTTGATGATATTTTTAGTACAGGAGCTACTTTGAGAAATCTATGTGAATTATTGAAAGATGATATCTATGTAGATAATATCTATGTCTTAACAATTTGTAAAAATATAAAGAGTGAATAAAAAAAAGAGGATGATATACCGTATTCAAATAAGAACGAATATAGTATAGAAATCCTCTTTTTTATCTATCAATTATCCTAATTTGCTATCTTCTTTCATTTTCTTAACAGAAGAATAAGTTAAACCTTCTATTTGATGTTTTTCTGGTGAAGCAGTGAAAAATGAAGCAATAAGAGAAATAATAACACTTCCACCAATTATTAAGAAAGAGATCATAAACTCAAATACTTTAGGTTGAACATAATTAGGTATAATTGCACTAGCTATTCCCATAGGATTAGTTAGATATAGTGCTATTAATATAGAAGCTATAAATCCAATCCAAACAGCTTTTGTATCAACTTTTTCAAAGAAGATACCTGCAAGGAATACTCCAGCAATAGGTCCACCTAATAAACCAGTTATAGCTTGGAAATATAGGAACATATCTCCTTGTCCTGAATATAGGAAATGTACAGCAATTATTGTACTAAGGATACCAACTAACCAGCTAGACTTTTTAGCAAAAGATAGTTTTTGATGATCAGTCATATCAGGTCTTAAGTGCTCTAAAATATCTGCAGTCATACAAGTAGAAACAGAGTTTAAACTTGAAGAAACAGTAGATTGAGCAGCAGCAAATATAGCTGCTAAAACAAGTCCTGAAATACCAGTAGGTATATATTGGATTACAAAATATGGTAGTATAGCATTACCATTGATTCCAGCAGGAAGTTGTGCTTTGTATTTAAAGAATATAAATAAAGCAGATCCCATACCCACAAAGATAAAAATACTAGTAAGTAGTAAAGGAATATTCATAAATAAACTTCTTTTAGCTTCATGCTCATTTTTTGTAGTATTGTATCTTTGTACTATATCCTGACTTCCAACATATGCATAGATAGAGTTTACAAATCCACCAATTAACATAGTCCAAATACTAATTTTTGCTAGATCTAAACTGAAAAAGTCACTATTTAATAACATTCCATTTTCAGATAGAGTAGAAAATCCTTGTCCAACTCCTTCAGGAGCTGCAGTAAATCCAGCTATGATAATTAAAATAGCTCCAAATAGAAGAACAATAGTTTGTATAGCATCAGACCATAGTACAGCTTCAATTCCTCCCATAGAAGTATAAGCTACACAGAAAATAGCTACTCCAACTGTTAAAACAACAGGATTAAGTGATGGAAGTGCTTGTTGTAAAGCTAGTGTTGGTAAGTAAAGAACAATAGCCATTCTAACTATATGAAATAGAATAAAAGCTAAACTTCCAATAAGTCTAAATTTGTTGTCAAATCTTTTCCCAAGATATTCATAAGCAGTAGTGACATTAACTCTTCTAAAGAAAGGAACAAATACTACAGCAGCAACCCAAACAATAGGAATTATTCCTAATGGAGCCATACCAAGTAGCCAACCTTTACTAAAGACAGATGCAGGAATAGCTATGAATGAAATAGAAGATAATGCAGTTGCATAGATACTGCAAGCAGTAACCCAAGAAGGAACTCTTCCCCCTGCTTTGAAGTAATCTTCAGTAGAGTTAGCTCTTTTAGAGAAATAAACCCCAACCATAAACATTCCTATAAAATACAGTAAAATAACAATCCAGTTAAGCCAGTGCCAGCTCATAAATAACCTCCTAAATAATAAATTAAGTAAAATCAAAATTGTTCTCGTGAACAATATTGTTGCGTTGATTTATAATATTATTTTTATTAAAATTTGTCAACATATATTTTTTGAAATTATTGTACTAAAATAGTAAGAATAGGTTAAAATATACTTAGAATACTGAATTTTACGTGTACGCATGTGGGGAAAAATTTTTTCTCAATAAAATTTTCTAGTTTTAAAAAAATAATAATTGATTATATAGTGTCTTAAATGTACTGAAAAAATATAAAAAATTAGAGAAAACATTGACAAAAATAGAAAAAAAGGGTATATTATTATTAAATGATCACGTGAACATATTTTAAGGAGAGAGCTTGCTATGATAACACAAAAAGAGATAGCTGAAAAATTGGGGATAAGCAGAACAACTGTAGCAAGAGCTATAAATGGAAGTCCTTTAATAAAAGAAGAAACGAAAAAAAAGATTTTGGAGTTAGTAAAAGAGACTAACTATGAAAAAAATTATCTAGGAAGCTCACTAGGAGCCAAAAAGAGCAAAAGAGTGTGTGCTTTGGTAGTTAAATCTAGAAATGAGTTTTATACTCAAGAGATATTGAGAGGGATAGAAGAGGTAGCTAATGAATATAGAGCTTACAACTATCATATTGATATTAAGATAACAGATATTAACGATCCAGAGGAACAGTTAGATGTTTTAAAAAAAGTATTAAAAGAGAGAGATTTAGATGGAATAATAATAACTCCACTAGATAAGAATAGAGTATATGAAATATTAAAACCTAAATTAAAGGATCTGAAAATTTTATCGTTGGGAATTAGATTGCACAGAGATATTCCACATGTAGGTCCAGATCATAAGAAACAAGGGAAGATAGCAGCAGGATTGATGTCACAACTTCTACGTAGAGATGAAAAGATACTGATCATTGACAATGGAGATGATAAAGTTTCATCAAAACTCTATTTAGATGGATTTCTAAAAAGAATAACTGAGGAAAATTTCCAAATAGAGGGACCAATTAATTTGAGTGGAATAGAGGAGAGCATAGAGTATTTAGAGGAAAAATTGAAGAGCGATAATATAAAAGGTTTATACATCAATAGATATGCTCACGATATACTGGATAAAGTGCCACATAATCTATTAGAAGATAGAAAGATTGTAACTAATGGTATTGGAATAATTATAAAAAAATTGATAAGAAAAAAAATTATTGATATTACAGTAATGGAAGAGATAGCATCAGAAGGGTATATGGCAGGGAAAAGAGTATTTGAAATGCTATATAGAAACAAAGAACAAGATAGGAATTGGGATATTTCAAAATCGCACATAATCTTTTATGAGAATTTAGAAGATTAATATAAAAAATGTTGGAGGTTAAGTTATGAAAAAGAGTTTAAGAATTTTAGGACTAGGAATGTTATTTGGAGTAATGACAACAGCAGCACTTGCAGCAGAGTATGAACTTAAAATGGGAATGGTAGCTGGAACATCATCAAATGAGTATAAAGCAGCAGAGTATTTTGCAAAACAATTAAAAGAAAAATCAAATGGACAGATTGAAGTTTCTATTTTCCCAAATGGACAACTTGGAGACGATAGAAGTATGATAGAGCAACTATCAGGAGGAGCATTAGACTTTACATTTGCAGAATTAGGAAGATTCTCTATATTTTTCCCAGAAGCAGAAGTATATACTTTACCATATATGATGAAAGATTTTAACCATATGCAAAAAGCAACTTGGGAAACTGAGTTTGGTAAAAACTTAATTGGAAAAATCAATGATGAGTTAGGAATTACAATATTAGCACAAGGATATAACGGAACAAGAGAAACTACTTCAAACAAAGCAATCAAATCTATTAAAGATATGAAAGGTTTAAAATTAAGAGTTCCAACTGCACCAGCAAACTTAAACTATGCTAAATATTCAGGAGCATCTCCTACACCAATGGCATTCTCAGAAGTTTACTTAGCTCTACAAACTAACTCAGTAGATGGACAAGAGAACCCATTATCAGCTATAAGAGCACAAAAATTCTATGAGGTACAACCATATTTGGCAATGACTAACCATATAATCAATGACCAATTATACATTGTAAGTAACTCTACTATGGAGATGTTACCAGAGGATTTACAACAAGTAGTAAAAGCAGCAGCTGAAGATGCAGCAAACTATCATACAAAATTATTCGTAGATGAAGAAGCAAACTTAAAAGATTTCTTTAAATCTAATGGAGTAACAATAACTGAACCAAATACAGATGAGTTTAAAACAGCTATGCAACCAGTATATGAAGAGTATACTAAGAAAAATGGAAAAGTTGGAGAAGAGGGAATTAAAGAGATTAACGCAGTAAGATAGTATCAAAATATAGAGGGAGTTAATAATGAAAATAGTTGATAAATTAGAAGAGTGGATTGGAGGGACCCTATTTGTAGGAATGTTCTTGGTATTGGTGTTACAGATTATATCAAGACAGGTACTAGGAAAACCTCTTATGTGGAGTGAGGAGCTTTCAAGTTTAATATTTGTTTATGTAGGAATGTTAGGAATAAGTATGGGAATAAGAAAACAGACACACGTACTAATAGATTTCTTATTTACTAGATTTAGTCCAATGGTTCAAAAAATAGTTTTCACAATATCTCAATTGATTATATTGGTTTGTATTATCTTTATGGGATATTTGGGAAATATTTTGTATCAAAAGAAATGGATATTTGAGTTGGTATCGTTAAAAATATCAAGTGGTTGGATGTATTTAGCACTACCTTTGATCTCAATACTTATGTTATTCCGTTTTTATCAGGCATATAAAGAGAACTATGAAAATGATAAAGTTCTTATAAAACCAGTATTTATACTTATAGCTCTAGCTATAATAATAGGTTTAGTAATAGTAAATCCAAAGATATTTGCTGCATTGAGAGTATCTAAATATATCAAATTAGGTAGTATGGGTGGATTTGTAACAATAGCTGTATGGCTAGTAATGATATTTGCTGGACTTCCAGTAGGATGGTCATTAATGGCAGCAACACTTTTCTATTTCTCAACTGGAAGATGGAATGTAGTATATTTTGCATCAGCAAAATTAGTAGATAGTTTAAATAGTTTTAGCTTATTGAGTGTACCGTTCTTTGTACTTACAGGTATATTGATGAATGGTTCAGGAATCACTGAAAGAATATTCAACTTTGCAAAAGCATTATTGGGACACTATACTGGAGGAATGGGACATGTAAACGTAGCAGCATCTCTTATTTTCTCTGGAATGTCAGGATCAGCTATTGCAGATGCTGGTGGATTGGGACAATTGGAAATAAAGGCTATGAGAGATGAGGGTTATGATGATGATATCTGTGGAGGTATCACAGCAGCTTCTTGTATAATAGGTCCATTAGTGCCACCTAGTATCAGTATGATAGTTTATGGTGTAATTGCTAACCAATCAATAGCAAAACTATTCTTAGCAGGATTTGTTCCTGGAGTATTAACAACAATAGCTTTAATGATAATGAACTATTTTATTTGTAAAAAAAGAGGATATAAGAAAGCTAAAAAAGCTACTTTTAAAGAGCAAGTTCACGCTTTTAAAAAGTCTTTCTGGGCTCTATTAACTCCATTTATAATAATAGGTGGAATCTTCTCAGGACTATTTACTCCAACAGAAGCAGCAGTTGTAGCAGCTCTATATTCAGTTGTTTTAGGAGCTTTTATATATAAAGAGTTAACTATTGAATCTTTCTTTAAACATTGTGTAGAAGCTATGGCAATAAGTGGAGTTACAGTATTAATGATAATTACTGTTACTTTCTTTGGAGATATGATAGCTAGAGAGCAGATTGCAATGAGAATAGCTGATCTATTTATGAAGTTTGCAAGTTCTAAATTAACAGTGTTAATAATGATAAATGCATTATTACTTTTCTTAGGAATGTTTATAGATGCTTTAGCATTACAATTCCTAGTATTACCTATGTTAATTCCTGTAGCTGCAAATGTTGGAATAGATTTAGTATTCTTTGGAGTAATGACAACTTTAAATATGATGATAGGAATTTTAACACCTCCAATGGGAATGGCTCTATTTGTGGTTGCCCAAGTTGGAAAAATGTCAGTAAGTACAGTAGCAAAAGGAGTACTGCCATTTTTAATACCAATATTTATAACATTAGTAATTATAACTGTTTTCCCAGGAATAATAACTTTCTTACCAAATTTAATAATGTAACAAAAAAAAGAATACAAGAGTAAAAAATTGTGATAAAATAAAAAGAGTGAATTTTTAATTCACTCTTTTTATAAATATAACTGAGGAGGAATAATGAAAGTAATAGGTATTGATATAGGTGGAACTGCAGTAAAATTTGCTCTTTTGACAGAGATGGGAGAGATTTTAGAGACAGGAGAGTTTCCAACAGAAGCAAATAAAGGAGTTGAAAATCTATTTAACAATATTTGCAAAGTGATAGATGGATATTTGTCAGAAGATGTATTGGGAATAGCAGTGTCTGGAACAGGACAGATAGATGGAACTATAGGAAAAGTAATAGGTGGAAACCCAATAATCCCAGGTTGGATAGGAACTAATTTAGTTGAGAGATTGGAAAGTAAGTATAAATTACCAGCTGTTTTAGAAAATGATGTAAACTGTGCAGCACTGGGAGAAAAGTGGCTAGGAGCAGGAAAAGATGATAAAGATTTTCTATGTTTAACAATTGGAACAGGAATTGGTGGTGGAATAGTTTTAGATGGAGATATCTTTAGAGGAAAAACTTGTGTAGCAGGAGAATTTGGACATATACAGATAGAAAAAAATGGTGAGCAGTGTCTATGTGGAAAAAAAGGTTGCTATGAGAGATATGCTTCAGCAACAGCTTTAGTAAAAATGGTAGAAGAGAAAACTGGAAAGAAATTAAATGGAAAAGAGATTTTTGAGCTTGAAAAATCTGGAGATTTAGAGATAAAATCAGTAGTAGATAGTTGGATAGACTATTTTACAGATGGATTGAGCACAATAGCTTATATATTCAATCCTACTTTGGTTGTAGTTGGTGGTGGAGTTACAAAACAGGGTGACTACCTTTTAGATAGAATTAAGAAGAGTTTAGATGGAAAATTAGGAGAGAACTATAAAAAGAATTTAGAGATAAAATTTGCAGAATTAGGAAATAATGCTGGAATCTTAGGTGCAGAGTATTTGTTATTGAAAAAAATAGGGAAACTAAAATAAAATGTATTGACAAAACTCAGAAAAGATTGTATGTTTTATATATATGTTCACGAGAACAAAACGGAGGTAAAGGTATGATATATGGAGAGATAAAAGAATTAGGAAAGTACAAAGGGATTTCAAAAAATTTAGATACAGCTATTGACTTTATATTAGAAGGTAAGTATAAAAATGGAGTAGTTGGAAAGAATATAGTTGATGGAGAGAAGGTTTATTTCAATCAGCCAGATTCACCTATGACAAAAGAGTTAGCTGAAGGATTTATAGAAAACCATAGAAAATATATTGATATTCATATGGTAATAGAGGGAGAAGAGAAGATAGGATATATCTCAAATACTGATATCAAATTGACAAAAGAGTATGATGATGCAGGAGATTATGAGTTATATGAGGGAGAGTTAGAAAACCTATTCTATTTAGATCCTAAAAAATATATAATTCTTTTCCCAGGAGAGCCACACATGGCACTAATCAAAGGTGGAGAGGAAACTAAAAAAATAAAAAAAGTAATCTTTAAAGTGTTAGTAGACTAATAAAACTTAGGAAAGGTGATATAGATGAATAGATTAGATAGAGTAAAAGGAAAATTAATAGTATCTTGTCAAGCACTTCCAGAAGAACCATTACACAGCTCATTTATAATGGGAAGAATGGCTTATGCTGCATATGTAGGTGGAGCATCAGGAATTAGAGCCAATACAGTTGTAGATATACAAGAGATAAAAAAGAATGTAGATCTTCCAATAATTGGAATAATAAAAGAGCAGTATGGAGATAATGAAGTATATATTACTCCAACTATGAAAGAGATAGATGCATTAGTAGCTGAAGGTGTAGATGTAATTGCTATAGATGGAACTAAGAGAGAGAGACCTGATGGAAGAACTTTAGATGATTTGATGAAAGAAGCTAAAGAGAAGTATCCTAACCAATTATTTATGGCTGATATTTCATCAGTTGAAGAGGCAGTAAATGCTGAAAAGATAGGTTTTGATATAGTAGGAACTACATTGGTAGGTTATACACACTATACTAAAGGGAATGATCCAGTGACAGAATTAGAAAAAGTTATAAAAGCTGTATCAATTCCAGTAATTGGTGAAGGAAACCTAGATACACCATCTAAGGCTAAAAAAGCATTAGATTTAGGAGCTTTTGCTGTTGTAGTAGGTGGAGCTATAACTAGACCACAACAGATAACTAAGAAGTTTGTAACTGAAATGGAAAAATAAAATATGATAAAAGGGGGGAAGATTTTAATTAGTTAAAATTTTTCTCCTTTTATGCATTATGCTAAAATTATAAGCTAAAAAAGTAAAAAAGGATTTTATGAAATTTGAAAAATGGACATATAGAAAAAATTCTTTTAAAAATATACAAAAAAATGAAATAGCTAGTCAAAAAATATCCAGAAAAAGATTAAAAAATATACTTATATTTTCTTGATAAATAGTGTAGTTTAGTATAGAATTTATATTAGGTAAGTTTATGCTAAATGGTTAATTATTGGGTATGGGTATAAAGGAGAACTGTATAAACTGAGCTAGAATTAAAAAAATTTTTATAATAATTTGAGGTGAGTAATTTGAAAAAGACTAAAATTGTTTGTACAATTGGGCCTAAAACTGAATCAGTGGAAAGTTTAAAAACTCTTTTAAACACAGGAATGAACATGATGAGATTAAATTTCTCTCACGGAGATTACGAAGAGCATGGAAATAGAATAATAAACTTTAGACAAGCTCAAAAAGAAACAGGAATTAGAGCTGCATTATTATTAGATACAAAAGGACCTGAAATAAGAACTATAAAACTTGAGGGTGGAAAAGATGTTACAATAGTAGCAGGACAAGAGTTTACAATAACAACAGATAAGAGTGTTATTGGAGATAATACAAAGGTTGCAGTAACTTATGATGGTTTTGCAAAAGACTTAAAAGTTGGAAATACTATATTAATAGATGATGGATTACTAGCTTTTACAGTTACTGAGATCAACGGAAATGAAGTAAAATGCGTTGCTCAAAACGGTGGAGAGTTAGGAGAAAATAAAGGAGTTAACCTACCAAATGTAGCTGTTAATTTACCAGCATTAGCTGAAAAAGATATAAACGACCTTAAATTTGGTTGTGAACAAGGAATAGATTATGTTGCAGCTTCTTTCATCAGAAAGGCTGACGACGTAAGAGCAGTAAGAAAAGTATTAGATGAAAATGGTGGAGAGAGAATACAAATTATCTCTAAAATAGAAAACCAAGAGGGATTAGATAATTTTGAAGAGATATTAGCATTATCTGATGGTATAATGGTAGCAAGAGGAGACTTAGGAGTAGAGATTCCAGTTGAAGAGGTTCCTTTAGCACAAAAAATGATGATAAAAAGATGTAACGAAGTTGGAAAAGTAGTTATTACAGCTACTCAAATGCTAGATTCTATGATAAAAAATCCTAGACCTACAAGAGCAGAGGTAAACGACGTTGCAAATGCAATTTTAGATGGTACTGACTGTGTAATGTTATCTGGAGAATCAGCAAAAGGAAAATATCCAGTAGAAGCAGTTACTGTAATGGCAAAAGTAGCAACTAAGATGGATCCATTAGTAAAAGTAGAAAGAAGTATAAATAAAGGTGACATAACAATAACTTCTGCAGTAGCAAGAGGAACTGCTGATGTAAGTGAAGAGCTAGGAGCTAAAGTTATAGTTGTTGGAACTCAATCAGGAAGAGCTGCAAGAGATATGAGAAGATACTTCCCAGCAGCAACAATACTAGCAATAACTAATGATGAAAAAACAGCTAACCAATTAGTAATTTCAAGAGGAGTAGTTCCTTACTATGATGATAAGGCAGAGACATTAGAGTCATTCTTCGAATTAGCTGAAAAAGTTTCAGTAGAGTTAGGATTAGCACAATCAGGAGATATAGTTGTTGCAACTTGTGGAGAAAAAGTTTTCCAAAGAGGAACAACTAACTCAGTAAAAGTAATAAAAGTAAAATAGTCAAAAAATACAAATTGTGATATAATTATTTTATAGTTTAAGATAATATAAAAACTTAGGAGGTTTTTTAAAATGACAAGAATAGTTGATGTAGTAGCTAGAGAAATACTTGATTCAAGAGGTAACCCTACAGTAGAAGTAGATGTAGTGTTAGAGTGTGGAGCAAAAGGAAGAGCAGCAGTTCCATCTGGAGCTTCAACAGGAGCTTACGAAGCTGTTGAGTTAAGAGATGGAGACAAATCAAGATATTTAGGAAAAGGTGTTTTAACTGCAGTTAAAAACGTAAACACTGAAATAAGAGAAGCTATCTTAGGAATGGACGCTATAGACCAAGTTGCAATAGACAGAACTATGATCGAATTAGACGGAACTCCAAACAAAGGAAGATTAGGAGCTAATGCTATACTAGGAGTATCTTTAGCAGTTGCAAAAGCAGCAGCAGAAGCATTAGGAATGCCTTTATATAAATACTTAGGAGGAGTAAACGCCAAAGAATTACCTCTACCTATGATGAATATCTTAAACGGAGGATCTCACGCTGACTCTGCAGTAGACGTACAAGAGTTTATGATCCAACCAGTTGGAGCAAAAACATTTGCTGAAGCTATGAGAATGGGTTGTGAAGTTTTCCACCACTTAGGAAAATTATTAAAGAAAATGGGAGATTCTACTAACGTAGGAAACGAAGGTGGATATGCTCCAGCTAAAATAAATGGAACAGAAGGAGCTTTAGACCTTATAGTTGAGGCTATAAAAGCTGCTGGATATGAGCCAGGAAAAGATATCACATTTGCAATAGATGCTGCATCAAGTGAGTTCTGTAAAGAAGTAGCACCTGGTAAATTCGAATACCACTTCACAAGAGAAGGAGGAGTTGTAAGAACTTCAGAAGAAATGGTAGAATGGTATGCTGGATTAGTAGAAAAATATCCAATCAAATCTATCGAAGATGGATTAGGAGAAGACGACTGGGCAGGATGGCAATTATTAACTGCTAAGATCGGAGATAAAGTACAAATCGTTGGAGACGACCTATTTGTAACTAACACAGAAAGACTTAAAAAAGGAATAGAGACAAAAGCTGGAAACTCTATCTTAATAAAACTTAACCAAATCGGATCATTAACTGAGACTTTAGATGCTATAGAAATGGCAAAAAGAGCAGGAATGACTGCAGTTGTATCTCACAGATCTGGAGAAACTGAAGATGCTACAATAGCTGATATCGCTGTTGCAACAAACGCAGGACAAATCAAAACTGGTTCAACTTCAAGAACTGATAGAATGGCTAAATACAACCAATTATTAAGAATTGAGCAAGAATTAGGATCAATGGCTCAATACAATGGAATGGATGTATTCTACAACATAAAAAAATAGTAATATGAAAATGTTAAACCCCTTAGAGTAATCTAAGGGGCTATTTTTATATTAATATCTAAAATATAGATAGATCATACTAAGAACAGTTGATTGAATAACTACAATAGTACCCCATTTAAAGAATTCAAGGAATGAGATTTCAATTCCCCCTTTTTTTGCAACAGAAGCACCAATAATATTGGCAGCGGCACCAACGATAGTCATATTTCCACCTAAACAAGCTCCCAATGATAAAGCCCACCATAATACTTGAGTATTACCTTGAAAACTAGGTGCAATTTGTAATAAAATTTTACCAAAAGATAAAGTATGTGGAATAGATCCAACAATAGGTGAAAGAATTGTTGATAGTATAAGTATTAAAGATGAGGTAAATTTGATATTTCCCTCTGTAAATACAATTAGATATTCAGAAAGCTTACTGATAACTCCTAAGTTTTCAATTCCATCAACTAAAACAAAAAGTCCACCAAAGAAGAAGAGTGTTTCCCATTCTATTTTAGCAAATACCTCTTCTGGCTTCTTTTTGCTTAGAAAGACTAGGACAGCAGCTCCTGTAATAGCTATAATAGCCAATCCTATTTCTGTAAAGCTATTAGTTAGGAATCCTAAAATTACAAGAGAAAAAACAATAATAGATTGAATTAAAAGTTTTTTATTTGTAATAGTTCTATCTAGACTTAATTCCATAATACCAGCTTTTAATTCATTTGAAACTTCTAATTTGTTCCTTAGAAAAAATACAGAGCTAGTCAATAAGACAGCCATATTTATGATTATGAGTGGAGTTAGATTGATGATAAAGTCATTGAAATCAAGACCACTTAAACTTGCTATAATAAGGTTAGGTGGATCTCCAATCATAGTAGCTGTTCCTCCTATATTAGATGCAAATATTTGAAGAAGAACAAAAGGCTTAGGATCTACCTCAAGTCTTTTGGCCAAAAAAATAGTGACAGGTACTACAAGTAAAATAGTAGTAACATTATCCAAAACTGCTGAAAATACTGCTGTTATAATAGATATAAAAACGAGAATTTTTACTGGATTACCTCTAACTAATTGAGCTATTTTAATAGCAACCCATTGAAAGACTCCTGTTTCAGACATTATTTCAACGATAACCATCATACCAATAAGTAAAAAGAGAATCTCAAGATTATAACCAATAGTCTCTAAAGCTTGTTCTTCAGTGATTATCTGAAGAATAACCATCAGAGCTCCTCCTATTATTGTGACGATAGATTTAGGGTGTTTTTCAGTAATGATAAAATAGAAAGTGATAAGAAAAATAAGAATACCAGATGTAAGTTTAAATAACTCCATAAATCTCTGCCCCCTTTATTAATAATAATATACAGTACTATATCATTATATATCTTTAAAATAAAACTACAAGTTAAATTTTAGAAAAAAGTATGCAAAAAATGAATGTAAAAACCAATATCAATATATATTACAAATATTGATAGAGTGGAATTATTTTAACTAATTATGTTATAATTATTAAATAGAAAAAATTAATATGAGGGGTAGGAATATGTTAAAGAAAATTGGTGAGTATCAATTAAAAATATTGGATAAATCTTTGATGGAAAGAAAAAAAGAGGAGATATTAAAACTATTAAAGTTAATACCAAATTCTCACTATACATTGGAAGACATTTTAGGAGAAAAGAAAGGAGAAAGAGTGCTTTATGGAAAGTGGGAGTATAGTCTTGTGCTTTTTGATAAAGAGAGAGTTGTTGGGGTATTGATAGGGTATGAGAGAGAAAAAGAGGAGAGCAAACTCTACTCTGAAAATTGTTTCTATATAAATGAAGTGGCAATTTCAAGAGAGTTAAAAGGTAAGGGATTGGGCAGAAGTCTACTGAGATATTTTATAGATAATTTAAAATGTTACAAATATCTAGATGGAGATTTTATAATAAGGATACAAACAACAAATAGTGTTGAAAATATAAAAGTGATAGAGCTCTATGAAGAGTTAGGATTTAAAAGGGTAGGAACAAAAGATTATCTAACAAAACAGGATCTAATTTTGGAAATAAGAAGATAAATGTGGTAAAATAGAGTAAGGAAAATATTTAGGAGGGGAAAAAAGATGAAACATTTATTACAAGGTTTTACTATGGGATTGGCTTATGTTGCTCCGATAGGGTTACAGAATCTATTTGTTATCAATACAGCTTTGGTACAGAAGAGAAGTAGGGCTATTATAACAGCTATGATAGTTATATTTTTTGATATCACCTTAGCTTTAGCCTGTTTTTTAGGAGTAGGGGCAATAATGGAAAAGTCTAAAATTTTAGAGCTAGGAATACTCTTAGTTGGAAGTATTATTGTAATCTATATCGGGTATGGTTTGATAAGATCTAAAGGTGTTATGGACAAAACAGCAGATGTCAATATACCTTTGAAAAAAGTTATTACAACAGCCTGTGTTGTAACTTGGTTTAATCCTCAAGCAATAATAGATGGAAGTATGATGTTGGGAGCATTTAGAGCATCTTTATTACCAGAGGAAGGAGTAAATTTTATAATAGGAGTGATGAGTGCTTCAGCTACTTGGTTTTTAGGATTGACTCTATTTTTAAGTATATTTAAGAGTAAATTTACAGACAATATTTTAACTTGGATAAATAGAGTGTGTGGAGTAGTAATAGTCCTATATGGAATAAAATTGCTATATAGTTTTATTGAGATGATAAAAGCATATTAAAATAGTTCAAATATATAAAAAGGGAAAAAATTACATTCAATAGTTGATATTGTAGTAATTTTCTCCCTTTTTTTAACCAAATAGGCAAGAAGTCGCCCACCTCTATAGGTGGTGCGATGAATTGCCTAATTTGTAATTTTATGATATACTAATATCAAAGGACATTAGCAACTGAATATATAAGGTTAAGGCAAGTAAACTGTTGCCTTGTAAAATATTCACAGTATAGTTTTGTTATTACAAAACATAAAAGCATTGATAAACAAAATGCAAATTATTATATATTCAGGCTAGGAACTAGCCATAGAGCTTGGTAAATATAGTTGGCTAACAAAAGCAACTACTTCCCAAGAAGCTCCCACTTCTATAAGTAGTGAGTAGTTCACTAATTACATTAAATAAAATATACAGATAGATAGTTAAATATGCTTCCAACTAATACAAAGATATGCCAAATTCCATGCATAAATCTAATATTTTTCATTCCATAGAAAATTGTTCCAACTGAATAGGCTATTCCACCACAGATAAGGAATTTTATGGAAATAGGACTGACAAAAGTTTTTAGATCATCAAAAACAAATACTATCATCCAACCCATAAATAGATAGATCAAAGTTGAAAGAAATCTGAACCTACCTGCAAAAAAGATTTTAAAAATAATCCCAATCAATGTCATTCCCCATTGTATAAAAAAAAGAACCCATTTTATTTTGCCATCAAAGAATCCTAATAGATAGGGAGTGTAAGAGCCAGATATTAAAACATATATAGCTGAGTGATCAAGAATTTTGAAAATTCTTTTAAATTTACCAATAGGTAAAATATGGTAAGTACCAGACATAGTATAGAGTAGAATAAGGGAACAACAAAATACCATAGATCCTACAAGATATCCAATGTTGCCACTCTGTAAGGTATGTATCAATAATGCTCCAGTACCAATTAAAGCTAAAACTACACCGAAATAATGAGTCATAGAGTTAACCCATTCCTCAATTCTTGAAATCTCCAATATTTAGCACCTCCTTCAAATAATTGATCATAATAAATCAATACTTTTTACGATAGTAGCCCCACAATTTTTCATCTCTTCAATCGCTTTAGTAGAGGAATCAGCTTCTAAATTTACACCTCTACAACCATCTTCAACAAGATATACTTCATAACCAAGCTGTAAAGCATCAAGAACAGTGAATTTAACACAGAAATCTGTAGCTAATCCTAAAATATATAAAGTATCAATTTTATTCTCTTTTAATATGGAGTTTAGAGTAGTTTCATTGAGTCTACCATTATCAAAAAATCCACTATATGAATCAATTTCAGGATTAGTTCCTTTATATATTATTGTAGATATTAGATCCTTGTTTAAATCAGGATGAAATTCACTTCCCTTTGTATTTTCAACACAGTGTACAGGCCACCAAACTTGTGGAATCCCATTTAAAGTTCCAATTTCTCCAATAGTTCCATTAGAGTTTATAGCAAAACTCTTGTGAGAACTAGGATGCCAGTCCTTTGTGGCTAAAATTAAACTGTTCTCTTGAGAAAATTTATTTATAAGAGAGTTGGCAACAGAAATAGTCTCATCTCCATTTTTTACCTCAAGAGCACCATTTTTACAGAAGTCATTTTGTAAATCAACAAGTATTAAAGCTTTCATAATTCCTCCACCCAAATATTTTTAAATTACACTACTAATATTATACCATTTTTTTAGAAAACAGATAAGTATATATTGAAATTATTGACATTTTTTAAAAAATATGATACAATGAACCGTTGTGAAATACACACATCAGTTATTTCTAAGCCAGGTGTCTTTTATAAAGATTGCTTAGTTTTGAGACTGATGGAAGAAAAACCAAAAGACTATTAGGAGGAAAAAATGGCAGTAATAACAATGAAACAACTATTAGAAGCTGGAGTTCACTTCGGACACCAAGCAAAAAGATGGAACCCAAAAATGGCTAAGTACATCTTCACAGAGAGAAATGGAATCCACGTAATCGATTTACACAAATCTTTAAAGAAAATCGAAGAAGCTTATGCAGTAATGAGAGAGATTGCTGAGCAAGGTGGAAAAGTATTATTCGTAGGAACTAAAAAACAAGCTCAAGAAGCTGTAAAAGAGCAAGCTGAAAGATCAGGAATGTACTATGTAAACAACAGATGGTTAGGAGGAATGTTAACTAACTTCGCAACTATCAAAACTAGAGTAGAAAGATTAAAAGAGTTAGAGCAAATGGAAGCAGACGGAACTTTAGATACTGCTTACACTAAAAAAGAAGCAGCTAACTTCAGAAAAGAATTAGCAAAATTATCTAAAAACTTATGCGGAATCAAAGATATGAAAGAAGTTCCAGCAGCTATATTTATCGTAGACTGTAAAAAAGAAACTTTAGCAATAAAAGAAGCTTCTGACTTAGGAATCCCTGTATTTGCAATGATCGATACTAACGTAGATCCAGATTTAATAACTTACCCAATTCCTGCAAACGACGATGCTATAAGATCAGTAAAATTAATCTCATCTGTAATGGCTAACGCTATAGTTGAAGGAAACCAAGGTAAAGAAGTAGTAGAAGCACCTGCTACTGAAGAAGAAGTTGTAGTAGAAGAAGGATCAGCTGAGTAATTTTTTACTCATCTGATTGTTGAGCATAAATTAATAAAATAAAATTTTATTAGGAGGAAAAAATGGCAGTAATAACAGCTGGTTTAGTTAAAGAACTAAGAGAGAGAACTGGTGCTGGAATGATGGATTGTAAAAAAGCACTACAAGAAAATAACGGAGATATGGATAAAGCAATTGACTACTTAAGAGAGAAAGGAATTGCTAAAGCAGTTAAAAAAGCTGGAAGAGTTGCAGCAGAAGGATTAATATTTGATGCTGTATCAGCAGATCACAAAAGAGCTGTACTAATCGAGTTCAACTCTGAAACAGACTTCGTTGCTAAAAACGTAGAGTTTAAAGAGTTTGGAAAGAAATTAGCTGAAATTGCTATTGCAAACAACGTAAAAACAATAGAAGCTTTAAATGAGACAGAAGTAGAAGCTGGAAAAACTGTTGCTCAAGCAGTAACTGATTTAATCGCAAAAATCGGAGAAAACATGAACATCAGAAGAATCCACGAAACTGAAGCTAAAGATGGTTTTGTAGCTACTTATAGCCACTTAGGAGGAAAATTAGGAGTTATAGTTGAACTATCTGGAGAAGCTACTGAAGAGAACGTAACTAAAGCTAGAGATATCGCTATGCACGTAGCAGCTATGGATCCTAAATACCTAAATGAGTCTGAAGTAACAACAGCTGATTTAGAGCACGAAAAAGAGATAGCTAGAAAACAATTAGAAGCTGAAGGAAAACCAGCTCAAATTATTGAAAAAATCCTAGTTGGAAAAATGAACAAATTCTATGAAGAGAACTGTTTAGTAGATCAAATCTACGTAAGAGCAGAAAATAAAGAAACTGTTGCTAAATTCGCAGCACCTTCAACTGTATTATCTTATACAAGATACAAAGTTGGAGACGGAATCGAGAAAAAAGAAGAGAACTTCGCAGAAGAAGTTGCAGCTCAAATCAAAGGATAATAGCTAACAGTATAATGGGATGCAACAGCATCCCATTTTTTTAAAAAATCAAATTAGGAGGAGTTATGGAGAAGCCATTTTATAAGAGAGTTTTATTAAAGCTTAGTGGAGAAGCATTAATGGGAGAACAGGAGTTCGGAATTTCATCTGACGTAATTTCATCTTATGCTAAGCAAATAAAAGAGATTGCAGACTTAGGAGTAGAAGTTTCAGTAGTTATAGGTGGAGGAAATATATTTAGGGGGTTGTCAGGTGCAACTCAAGGAGTAGATAGAGTAACAGGAGACCATATGGGAATGTTAGCAACTGTTATAAACTCATTGGCACTTCAGAACTCAATAGAAAAATTAGGTGTACAAACAAGAGTATTAACAGCGATTGAGATGCCTAAAATAGCTGAGCCATTCATAAAAAGAAGAGCTCAAAGACACTTGGAAAAAGGAAGAGTTGTAATATTTGGAGCAGGAACAGGAAATCCATATTTTACAACTGATACAGCAGCAGCATTGAGAGCTATAGAGATGAATACAGAAGTTGTATTAAAAGCTACAAAAGTAGATGGAATCTATGATAAAGATCCTGTAAAATATGCTGACGCAGTAAAATATGAAACAGTAACTTATGCAGAAGTTCTAAATAAAAATCTTAAAGTAATGGATGCAACAGCAATATCATTATGTAGAGAAAATAAATTACCTATTATAGTTTTTGATTCTTTAACAGAGGGAAATATCAAAAGAGTAATAATGGGAGAAAAAATAGGAACAACAGTAATAGCTGATTAATTATTAGGAGGATTTTATGACAGGTAAAGAAGTAGTAAGTTTATGTAAAGATAAAATGGGAAAGGCTGTTGAAGCTACAAAACATAAGTTTGCATCAATAAGAGCAGGAAGAGCAAGTGTTTCTATGCTTGATGGAATAAAAGTTGAGCAATATGGATCAGAGATGCCTTTAAATCAAGTAGGATCTGTTTCAGCTCCAGAAGCAAGATTATTAGTAATTGATCCTTGGGATAAATCACTAATAGCTAAAATAGAAAAATCAATAATCGCAGCTAACTTAGGATTAACTCCAAACAATGACGGAAAAGTTATAAGATTAGTAATGCCAGAATTAACTGCTGACAGAAGAAAAGAGTATGTAAAAATGGCTAAATCAGAAGCTGAAAATGGAAAAGTAGCTGTAAGAAACATCAGAAAAGATGGAAATAATGATCTTAAAAAATTATTAAAAGATAAAGAAAATCCTATCTCTGAAGATGAAGTTAAAAACTTAGAAGCTGAAATTCAAAAATTAACAGATGCTCACATAAAAGAGATTGATGAGTTATTTGCTAAAAAAGAAAAAGAGATAACAACTGTTTAATAAAAATAGTTGAGTAAGAAATAAGCAACCATTAGATGACAAGTTTAATGGTTGCTTATTTTATATTGTGCAGAAAAAAGAAATTAGTAGAAAAAATTGTGTAAATATGGTACAATTTACGAAGTATAGTGAGGTGAAAATATGGAGAGATATGTACCAAATCATATAGCAATAATTATGGACGGAAATGGAAGATGGGCAAAAAAAAGAGGACTGCCTAGAACTTTTGGACATAAAGAGGGAGCAGCAGCCCTTAGAAAAATAATAACATATGCAGCTAAGTTAGGAGTTAAATATTTAACTGTATATGCCTTTTCTACTGAAAACTGGAAGAGAAGTCAAGAAGAGGTAAGTGCTTTAATGTTTTTATTTAAAAGTTATATAAAGAACGAAGAGAAGAATATTATGGAAAATAATATTAGATTTATGGTTTCAGGGAGAAAAGACAATGTTAGTAACTCTCTTTTAGAAGCTATAGATAATCTTCAAGAAAAAAGTAAAAATAATACAGGATTAACTTTTAATATAGCATTCAATTATGGTGGAAGAGCTGAGATAGTTGATGCTGTAAATAAGATTTTAAAGTCTGGAAAAGATTCAATTGATGAAGAGGAGTTTTCTAAATACTTATATAGTGATATACCAGATCCAGAGCTTTTAATTAGAACTAGTGGAGAATTGAGAATATCTAACTTTTTACTATGGCAGATAGCTTATTCAGAGATATATATAACAGATACTTTATGGCCTGACTTTAATGAGGATGAGTTGGATAAAGCAATTGAAAATTATACAAAAAGGGATAGACGTTTTGGAGGAGTAAAATAATGCTAAGTAGAATAATAGTTGCTCTAATAGGTATTCCAATCTTGGTGGGCGTATTATATCACGGTGGATTTCCACTTTTGATATTTACAAATATTATAGTTGGAATGGGAGCTTATGAATTTTATCAGATGTCAGAGATAGGTGGAAAGAATCCAAATAAAATATTGGGAATAGTGATGGCAGTTTTAATTCCTAATATACTATTTTTTGAAAAACTTGGAACACTCTCTTTGGGAGTAGAGGGAGTATTGGCTATAGCAACAGTTTTAGCTATAGGAACAAGAGTTGTTCAAAATAGAGTAGAAGATGCTAGTGCTGACTTGGGAGATACTGTATTAGGAGCTCTATATACAGGAATACTTTTTTCTCATGTGCTTTTAATAAGCTTTTTACCAAACGGAGGAAAATGGCTGTTGACAGCTCAAATAATGGTATGGGTTTGTGATAGTTTTGCTTATTTTGTAGGAATGGCTATTGGAAGAAAGTTTTTTAAAAGAGGGTTTAATAGTATAAGTCCTAAGAAATCAATTGAAGGATCATTGGGTGGAACAATTTTTACAATAATATCACTATTTTTATTGGATAGATATTTTATATTAGTAGAGGGTGGAATGTCCCTAATAAATATAATTATATTGGGAATATTTATCAGTGGAGTAGCTCAAATTGGAGATTTGGGAGAGTCAATGTTCAAGAGAGAGTTCAAAGTAAAGGATTCTGGAACTGTGTTAAGAGGACATGGTGGGATTTTAGATAGATTTGACAGTATGCTTTTCGTAGCTCCAGTGATGTATTATCTATTAAAATTTATCATATTGTAGTGTAAAAGGGTGAGGCAACTTACCCACTTTTTTTCAAGGAGGAGTTTATGAAAAAAATTATAATATTGGGATCAACAGGAAGTATAGGAACAAATGCTCTTGAAGTGGTTAGAAAATCTCAGGATAAATTTCAAGTTGTAGGAATAAGTGGACATAGAAATTATAAATTATTAATTGAACAGATAGAGGAGTTTAAGCCTAAATATGTGTCTGTTGGAACAGATGAGGGTTATGAGAAGATAAGGGAAAAATTTCCTGAAATTGAGGTCTACTTAAAAGATGAGGGATTGAAAGAACTAGCTTCAAAAGATGACTATGATATACTATTGACTGCAGTTAGTGGAGCTATTGGGATAGAAGCTACTGTTGAGGGTATAAAGAGAGGAAAAAGAATTGCTTTAGCAAATAAAGAAACAATGGTAGCAGCAGGACCATATATAAATAGATTGTTGAAAGAGAATCCAAAAGCGGAGATAGTTCCTGTAGACAGTGAACATTCAGCAATATTTCAATCAATGCTAGGGGGAGCTAAAAAAGAGGTAAGAAAAATAATAATCACAGCAAGTGGGGGAACTTTTAGAGGAAAAACTGAAGAGGAACTTAGAGATGTAAGTGTTGAACAGGCTCTAAAACATCCTAACTGGTCAATGGGGAAAAAGATAACTATAGATTCTTCAACTCTTGTAAATAAAGGGCTAGAAGTAATAGAAGCTCACGAGCTATTTGGTGTAGATTATGATGATATAGAGGTATTGGTACATCCACAGAGTATAATACATTCAATGGTAGAGTTTAAAGATAGAGCGGTTATAGCTCAATTGGGAGCTCCAGATATGAAATTACCAATTCAATATGCTTTCACTTATCCTTGTAGAGAGGAAAGTTTGGCTATGGAACCATTGGATTTTATGAAGGTTTCAACTTTAACCTTTGAAAAGCCTGATCATAAAACTTTTAAAGGTATTCAGTTGGCATTTAAAGCTGGAAAGATAGGGAAAACTATGCCTGCTGTTTTGAATGCTGCTAATGAAGTTGCAGTTGAGCTATTTTTAAAGGGAAAGATAAAGTTTTTAACTATTTATGAGATAATTGAAAAAGCTATGGAGAGACACATTCCTCTTGAGATAGATGGAGTTGAATTGATAAAAACTGTAGATAGAGAAACAAGAGAATGGGTATATTCAAATTATGAGAGGTAAGAGATGGGAAGAGTAATAGTAATAGAGGGGACAGATTCAAGTGGAAAAGAGACTCAAACAAAGAGATTATTTGAAAGATTGGAAAGAGAAGGAGTTAAGATAAAAAAACTGTCATTTCCTAACTATGAGAGTCCAGCTTGTGAGCCAGTAAAAATGTATTTGGCTGGAGCATTTGGAGATAAGGCTTTAGATATAAATCCCTATCCTGTATCTACAATGTTTGCAATAGATAGATATGCCTCATACAAAATGGAATGGGAGAGTTTCTATAAAAGTGAAGGAGTAGTTGTAACAGATAGATATACAACTTCTAATATGGTTCACCAAGCATCAAAGATAGAGGATAAGGAAAAGAAAGAGGAGTATTTAAATTGGTTAGAAGATTTAGAATATAAAAAGATGAATATTCCCGCTCCAGACTTGGTTATATTTTTGAATATGCCAACTGAGATGGCAGTTAAATTGATGGCAGAGAGAAAAAACAAGATAACAGGTGAAGAGAAAAAGGATATCCATGAACAGGATACCAATTATTTAAAAAAATCATATGAGAATGCTTGTGAGATAGCTAGAAAATATGAGTGGAAAGAGATAAAATGTGTTGATGAGGGAAGATTGAAGACAATTGAAGAGATAGGAGAAGAGGTATATTCAATTGTGAGAGATATAATTTAACTAAGAAGTAAGGAGAATTAATAATGGAGATACTAATAGCAATTTTAGTACTGGGGATAATTATATTTATTCATGAATTGGGACATTTTATGACAGCGAAATTTTTTAAAATGCCTGTAAGTGAGTTTTCAATAGGTATGGGACCACAAGTTTATTCCTATGATACTATCAAAACTACCTATTCTTTCAGAGCGATTCCTATTGGAGGATTTGTAAATATTGAGGGAATGGAAGTGGATAGCAAACTTGAAGATGGATTTAATTCAAAACCTGCTTATGCAAGGTTTATAGTGTTGATAGCAGGAGTTTTTATGAATTTTCTGTTGGCATTTATTATTATGTTTAGCTCTATCTATATAAATGGAAAGCCGATTATAAGTGAGAAGCCTATAATTGGAAATATATTTAAAGAGGCTCAATCAAGTGAATATCTAAAAGTTAAGGATAGAATAATTGAGATTGATGGAAAAAAGATAGATAGTTGGAAAGATATTAGTGAAAAGTTAAAGGGAATAAAAGAAGCTGATGAAATTGAGATAAAAATCGAGAGAGATGGGAAAATAGAGGAGTTAGAAGTACCTTTAACATATGATTCAAACACTAAAAATTACATGCTAGGAATACTGCCAGAGTATTCCGTAGAAAAGTTTTCTGTAATTGAAGCTACTGAGTTGACTTTTAAAAGTGGAATAAAAATAGTAGAAGATACAATAGTAGGCTTAAAAATGATGATAACTGGTCAAGTAAAAGCTAAGGAGATAAGTGGACCTATAGGAATAATAAAAGTTGTTGGGGAAGCCTCGAGAGATGGACTTGGAATAGTGTTATGGCTAATGGCATTACTATCAATAAATGTGGGAGTTTTAAACTTATTACCACTACCAGCACTTGATGGTGGAAGAATAATTTTTGTGTTATTAGAGATGGTAGGAATAAAGGTGAATAAAAAGTTGGAAGAGAGAGTTCATATGGTAGGAATGTTGGTATTATTTGGGCTAATTATCTTCATTACAACTAATGATATTTTTAACTTAGTAAAATAAAAATTTACAGATGCCCTAAAATTGGGCAAATGTGCAAAATAAAAAAAATAGTCTTGAAAAAATACAAATAATCTATTATAATACATGTATAAGATGTAGTCAAAAAATACGTTTATTTATAAATTAGTTACGGAGGTATTATATGAAAAATGCTATTTTAGCAATTTCAGAGAGAAAAGAAACTTTAAAACAAATAAGAAAAGAATTATCAGAACATTATGAAATAATAACTTTTAACAACTTACTAGATGCACTAGATATGTTAAGAGAGAGTGATTTTGATATAATTCTTTTAGATGAGTATTTAACTTGGTTCAATTTTGCTGAAGCAAAGAGAAAGTTAAGTGGATTAGGAAAAGATTTTGTAGTAGTTGGATTATTAGAAGATGAGACTGAGACAGCTATTCAAGAGTTAAAAAATGCAGATATTTATAACTACTTAATGAAACCTGTAGAATTAAAAGAGATGAATAGAATAATATTACCAGCTATTAAGAACTTAGAGATACTAAAAGAGAAGAGAAAATTAGAGGAGAAGTTAGCAAGTTTAGAGGAAGAGAGCGAAATAGTTGGACAATCTTCAAGAATTAAAGATATAAAAAGCTTAGTAGAAAAAGTTGCAGAGAGTGATTTAGCTGTATTGATTACAGGAGAAAATGGATTAGGAAAAGAGATTGTTGCAAAAGAGATCTACAAGAAAAGTGATAGAAGAAAGAATAACTACATAGTTGTAAGTTGTGCTTCATTGAGTGAAGAGGCTATGGAAAGAGAGTTATTCGGTTATGAAAGAGGAGCTTTCACAGGAGCAAACTCAAGTAAAAGAGGACTTTTAGAGGAAGCAGATGGTGGAACAATATTCTTAGATGATATTTCAGCTATGGATATAAGATGCCAAGCTAAACTTTTAAAAGTTATAGAGTATGGAGAGTTAAAAAGAGTTGGTGGAAATAAAACAAGAAGAGTTGATGTAAGATTTATTGCTTCAAGCAATAAGGATCTAAAAGAGGAAACTGAAAAGGGAAGATTCAGAAAAGATCTATATCACAGATTAACAGCTTTCCCTATTGAGGTTCCACCTTTAAGAGAGAGAAAAGAGGATATACCATTATTAGCAAACTACTTCTTAAATAAAGTTGTAAGAGAGTTACACAGAGATACTCCAGTAATTTCAGGAGAGGCTATGAAATATTTAATGGAATACTCATATCCTGGAAATATAAGAGAGTTAAAAAACATGATCGAAAGAATGGTAATACTTTCAACTGATAAAGTTATAGATGTAGAGGATTTACCATTAGAGATCAAAATGAAATCTGACACAGTAGAAAACAAAACTGTAGTAGGTGTTGGACCATTAAAAGATATTCTAGAGCAAGAGATATACAGCTTAGCAGATGTTGAGAAGGTAGTAATAGCAATTGCACTTCAAAAAACAAGATGGAATAAGCAAGAGACTTCAAAATTATTAGGAATTGGAAGAACTACTCTTTATGAAAAAATTAGAAAATATGGTTTAGATTTTAAATAGAAAGAATTTATCAATAAACTATTAATACTATGAAAGGGGACAGCTCTGCTGAATAGAAAAATGGCAATAAGAAAATTTCGTAAACATATAAAACCATTTATTTGGTTCATAACAGTATTATTTATACTTTCATCTGGAATGTTAGCATATATGAATGTGAGAAGTTCATATGATAGATCAAATGTATATGCTTTCAAATTAGATGGAGAAAAGGTTTCAAAAATGGAAGTGGAAAGAACTAAAAATAACTTGGTACAGGGGTATTCAAGATTTTTAGGAGATAAGTTAGACAAAAAGCTGATAGAAGTATTAGCTTTTGATGAAGTTATCAATAGAAATTTAACATTGGAGATAGCTGATGAGTTAAATATTAAAGTTCCAAATAAAGAGGTTAATGCTCAATATGATTCAATAGAGAAATCTATAGGAAACAAGGAACAGTTTAAAAGAATGTTAGCTGCACAAGGATATACTAAGAAGACATTTAAACAGGATATAAAAAATAATATTCTTATAGAAAAGACTTTCCAAAAGATTAAAGAGGGAGTAGTTCCAACAGATGAAGAGATCCAAAGAGAGTATGAGAATGGAGTTGCTACTCTATATGATGGTAAGAGTCTAGATGAAGTGAGAGATCAAGTTATAAATAACTTAAAAGAGCAAAAAGGAATGGAAGAATACTTAGTTCTATTGAAAAAAAGCAAAGATAAAGTAAAAATAGATAGTGTTTCTCCTGAGTACGAAGAATTATTAGCAAAAGTAGAGATAGATAAAGATGGATTTAAGGTAACAAATATTGATTTTGCTAAGAAGATGTTAAATGCTCTATATGTAACTAATGGAGACAAGGAGAAGGCTGATCTTCAAGTTAGAGAGTACTATGACAATCAGATAAAGATAGCTAAGGAAGCTATGAAAAGAGGAATAGTAGTACCTGAGGATCTACCATTAGAGTATAGATTTGAAATATTCCAAAGAGAGCTATTTAACAATATAAAATCAACAATTAAACCAACAGATGAGGAATTAAAAGAGTATTTTAATAACAATAACTTAAAATATGATATTTTCCCAAGTGCACAAGCTGAAATTGCAAAAGTTCAGATAGAACCTTCTGCTGAGGATAAAGAGATAGCTAAAAAACAAGCTGAAGATATCTTAAAAGAAGCTACTCCAGAAAACTTTAAAGAGAAAGCTAAGGAGTATTCAACAGGACCAAGTGCAGGAAATGGTGGAGAGTTAGGATGGTTCTCTAAAGGAGATATGGTAGAACCATTCCAAAAAGCAGCTTTTGAAGGTGAAGTTGGTAAGATATATCCTACACCTGTAGAAACAGTTTTCGGATATCATTTGATTTTAGTTGAGGATAAGAATGAAAAAGAGGATAAAGTAAAAGCTAGTCATATTTTAATCTCACCTAAAATATCTAAGAAAACAGTTGAAGATAAAGAGAAGGATATTGAGAATTTAAGAGAAAAAATACAAAATAAAGAGATAGAATTTAAAAATATCTCAAAAGATAGAACAGATATAGTTCAAAATAATAGCTTTAGAATTAACAATGCTGGGTATATTTCAGGACTTGGTTATAATGAGGAGTTAGCAAAAACTATATTAGACGCTCCATTAAATAAAGTGGAAAGTTTAAAAATAGATAACGAAATCTATATTTTCAATAAAACTGAGGATGTAAAATATAAAAAAGCTAAGTATGAAGATGTTAAGGATAGAGTAAAAGAGGATTACTTAAATAGTAAGGCTCAAGAGGAAATGAAGAAATATATGTAAATAGAAAAAAGAGAATGACCATAATTGGTTGCTCTCTTTTTTATTGATTTTTTTATTTGCTTTATTTCAGAAAATATATTATACTATATAGCTGAATAACATTAAAATTATAATAGAAATGAGAGGGAGGGAAAATGAGATATAGATCAGAAGATATAGACCTCTTGATAGATTCTTTAAAGATAGAAGATGTTGTCGGAGAATTTGTAGAGCTAAAAAAATCTGGTGCAAACTATAAGGGATTATGTCCATTCCACTCTGATACCACTCCCTCATTTATGGTGAGTCCAAGCAAAAATATTTGTAAATGTTTTGTGTGTGGGGCTGGAGGAAATCCAATCTCTTTTTATTCTCAGTATAAAAAGATATCTTTTATGGAAGCTGTAGATGAATTAGCTAAAAAATATAGTATTCCAATAAAAGAGTTAGAGAGTAAGAGTAAAAATAGTGAGAATTTTGATAAATACTATAAAATAATGGACGAGGCTCATAAATACTATACAGATAATATCTTTTCTCTTCAGGGAAGAACAGCTTTGGAGTATCTATCCAATAGAGCTATCAATCCAAAAATAATAAAAGATAATGGACTGGGATTTGCTTCAAATAGATGGAGCGACTTAACTGATTATCTGGTAAGTAAAGGGTACGAAAGTAAGGATCTAATATTATTAGGATTGACAAAAGAGGGAGATAATGGAAATAATTATGATGCTTTTAGAAATAGGATAATTTTTCCAATCTACTCTATAAAAGGAGAGGTTATTGCTTTTGGAGGAAGAACTCTTGAAAAGGATAAGGAGACACCAAAATATATAAACTCACCAGATACCCCAATATTTAAGAAGGGAAAGAATTTATACGGATTGGAGAGAAGCTCAATAATAAGAAAGAAAAACTATACAATGCTGATGGAAGGGTATATGGATGTTTTGTCAGCAAATATCTATGGTTTTGATGTAGCTTTAGCTCCTCTAGGGACAGCTTTGACAGAGGAACAAGGAGCAATTTTAAAGAGGTATACTTCCAATGTTATACTCTCTTTTGACTCAGATGCTCCAGGTCAGTCTGCAACGGAGAGGGCAGGATTGATCTTAAAGAGTTTGGGATTTAATATTAGAGTGTTACAACTAGATGGAGCAAAGGATCCAGATGAATATCTGAAAACTTATGGAAAAGAGAGATTTTTACAGTGTGTAAAAAATTCAGTAGAGATATTTGATTTTTTATTCAGCTACTATTCAAAAGAGTATGATTTTAGTAGTATTATGTCTAAACAAAATTTTGTAAATAGATTTAAAAGTTTTTTCCAATGTATTGATACAGAACTTGAGAAAATGCTGTATTTGGATAAATTATCAAAAAATCTTAATTTAGAAAAAGATACCCTTAAAGAGATTTTAATAAATAAAAATAGAAAAAAATCAAGGAAATTTGAAGATGATTTAGTAAATATAAGTATAGGGGAAAAATTTGTCGCTTTGGACAGATTGGAAAGAGATACCCTGTTTTTAGTTCTTGTAAATAGAGATTATTTTAGATATTTTAAGGATAAAAAGATAAAAACATCAATTGGAAAGAAAATATATGATTATTTAGAAAAAGAGGACAGTGTAGACATAATTTCAACTTTTGCCACAGAGTATGATCTGAAAGATGAGGAATTAGAACAGTGGAATCTATTGAGATGTACTGTTATTGAAGACTGTTCAGATGAGAAAAAAATAGAGGAACTATTGAGAGAGAGCTTTATCTCTTGGTTTAAACAGGAGATAGATGAGAGCTATGTAAAGATAAATAGTGGATTCTATGGGACAAAAGAGCTAAACATAATAGATAAATTGATGTTGGCAAGAAAGATCAAAGAGATAGAGATAAATTTAAGCAAAGTAAATGGATTTAATGAGATAGAAGAATTGTATAAAGGTTTTAATAATTTATTAATTAATCTATAAGTTATTTAGAGGAGGCTCAAATAATGAGAGAGTTTATAAAAAACGAAAAGGTTCTAGGCTTGGTAAGAAAAGCAATGGAAAACAAGTGCATCACTTATGAAGAGATCAATGATGGATTAAAAGATGATTTTCCTGTTGAAAAGATAGAACAGCTTATTACAGGAATGATCGATCAAGGTATTGAGATAGTAAGACAAGAGGATATAGAAAAAACTAAAAAATTAGCAAAAGCTACTAAAACTAAGAAAACTAAGGAAACTACTGCTAAGAAAGTTACAAAAAAGAAAGAGAAAGATCCTGAAGAGGACTATAGTGACGAAGAAAAATATGATGATTTAAAAGATGAAGATAATGAAAGTTTTGAAAAAGATGACTTTTTAGATGAAGATGATTTTGATGATGCTTTAGATAGTAAGTTAGATGATTTTGATGATGACTTTGATCATTTCAATCCTGATGATCTGGAAGATATAGGAGATGAGGACTATATCAGTGATGATTTATTCACTCTTTCAGGAGATATGAAGGTAGATGAGCCAATAAAGATGTACCTACGTGAGATAGGACAGATTCCTCTATTGAATCATGATGAGGAGCTAGAGTATGCTAAGAGAGCTCTAGAGGGAGACGAATGGGCAAGTCAACAGTTGATTGAAGCTAACTTAAGACTAGTTGTAAGTATTGCAAAAAAACATACAAATAGAGGATTGAAGTTATTAGATCTTATTCAAGAAGGAAATATTGGTCTAATGAAAGCTGTAGAAAAATTTGAATATACAAAGGGATATAAGTTTTCAACATATGCTACTTGGTGGATTAGACAGGCTATAACAAGAGCTATAGCAGACCAAGGAAGAACAATAAGAATACCAGTACATATGATAGAGACAATTAATAAGATCAAGAAAGAAGCTAGAATATACTTACAGGAGACAGGAAAAGATGCAACTCCAGAGGTTTTAGCTGAAAGATTGGGAATGGAGATAGAGAAAGTCAAAGCAATACAAGAGATGAATCAAGATCCTATCTCGTTGGAAACTCCAGTTGGAAGTGAAGAAGACAGTGAATTAGGAGATTTTGTTGAGGATAACAAAATGTTGAATCCATATGAATTAACAAATAGATCTTTATTGAGAGAGCAATTAGACGGTGTACTAAATAGTTTGAGCAGTAGAGAGGAAAAGGTATTGAGATATAGATATGGACTTGACGATGGTTCACCTAAAACTCTAGAAGAAGTTGGAAAAATATTTAAAGTAACAAGAGAAAGAATCAGACAGATAGAGGTAAAAGCTCTTAGAAAATTAAGACATCCAAGCAGAAGAAAGAAATTAGAGGATTTTAAAGTATAATAACTAAAATAGAGGCTGATACAATAAAAATAAAGAATCAGTCTCTTTTTTAAATTATAATAGGAGGAAAAATGGAAAAAATTAACGTGTTAGATTTTGAGAGAAGTGTAATAGCAGAGTATACATCAGATATAGAGTTTTTAAAATTTTTGGAGAAAAATGGGAAAAAGGAATTAAACTTAGATTATTCAAAACTTGAGTTAAAAGAGCTAGAGGATGAGGATTTAGATACACTGGGAGAAGAGACAGTGTTGGATTATCTAGAAGAGGTAGCTAGTATTACTTTAACAAATGAGATAGAGGGGGAGGATTTTGTAGTTCAAAATCTTCCAGCAGTGGCTTCAATTGCTTTTAATTACTTGAGAGAGGGAGTAGCCTACTTAGATGTTGTTCAAGAGGGGACAATGGGGCTTATAAAGGGAATAGAAGCTTATAAAGGCGAAATACATGGTGATTTCGATAACTATAAAAATTATTGGATAGTTAGAGAGATGGTACTATTCATAGAGAGTAAGATAAATGATATAAAAAATGAATTTAAAAGCTTTTTCAAGGGTAAGAGAGAGAATTTTGGAAAAACTCAAGAGGAAGAAAGTGATAAATCAGAGGTTTATTTGACAGAGGAGGATCTTTTACCGAATTTAGAGGCCATAGATAAGAGAGAAAAACTTATGGAAAAAACTATGGATTTCTTTGCTTTAAAAAACAGATTGAGTAAGAGACAGATAGATGTATTAAATTACTACTTTGGTTTTGGTGTAGATAGAAGATATTCAACTTTTGAGATTGAAGAGAAGCTAGGATTAAATAAAGGTGATGGTGAAGTTATTTTTGAACAAGCACTTTTAATTTTATCTACAATGGAAGGGAAGATGTTTTTATGATAGCTCAACAAATTATCAATGGTTTAGAGGAGAGGTATCCAAAAAGATTGGCTGAAGATTGGGACAATGTTGGTCTGTTGTTAGGGGATAATAAGCAGGAGATAAAAAAAGTTCAGTTATCTTTGGATATTACTGATAAAGTTATTGAAAATGCAGTAAAAAATGGTGTTAATATGATAGTAACACATCACCCATTCATATTTAAAGGGATTAAAAATATTGATTTTAGTACAACGATTGGAAAAAAGATAAGAGATTTAATAAAAAATGATATTAGTGTATACTCTATACATACAAATTTAGACTCAGCTCAGGGAGGATTGAATGACTATCTTTTGAGTTTACTTGACATCTGTGAAAGTAAAGTCATTGATAAGAACTCTGAAAATGAGAGTTGTGGTATAGGTAGACTGTATAAATTGAAAGAGGAAACACTTTTAAAAGAGTATATTGTTCAATTAAAAGAGAGATTTCAATTGGAAAATTTAAGGGTAATAGCAGAAAGTGATGAAGTTAAAATAAAAAGAGTGGCCCTTATAAATGGATCAGGAATGAGCTATTGGAGAAAAGTTAAGAGTTTGGGAGCAGATCTTTTTATAACAGGAGATGTAGGTTATCATGAGGCACTAGAAGCCAAAGAGAGTGGATTAGCTGTAATAGATATAGGTCATTTTGAAGGAGAACAGCATTTTGTAAGACTTTTAAAAACTTACTTTGAAAAAATTAATATTGATGTTATAATTTATAATGATGGACCCACATTTAAAATTTATTAATTAGGAGTAAAGAATGAGTAAAAAACTTATAGCATTAAGTTTCTTTTTATTGAATATCTTAACTTTTGCCAAAGTAAATGATGAACTTGGAGTTTTAAATGATGAGCAGAAGGTAAGTATTGAAAAGAAAATTGAGGAGATCTCTGAAAAAAGAGGAATAAATATATATGTTAACACTTTTTCAGGAGATGAGGGATTTGTTGCTGATAAAGCTGAAAAATTAGTGATTTTAAATTTGACAAAACCTGAAGAGAAATCTTTAAAAGTTGAACTGAAGTTGACTAAAGATATGGAATTAGAGGAAGTCCAAGAAGATATAGACAATATTTTAAATGGAAATGAGAAAAGTTTAAAAGAAAAAAATTATTTTGAGTATATTACAGAAGTGCTAGTTGGTATTGATGGAGTCCTAGAAAATATTAAGTTTGAAGAGCCTATTGTAGTTGAAGAAGAAGTGGTTCAAGAGAAAAAAAATGGATTTTTTATAGGAATGGGTATTGCATTTTTTGTAATATTTGGTATTATAATAAGAGTGCTTATGATAAAATATCGTAAAAGTTTTAAAGAAGAGATGGAAATAGTAAGCAGAAGAAAATATTAAAAATATATAGAAGGTATTAAAGTTAATCGCTGCTTAATTTTTTAAGGAGAGGAAAGTCCGGGCTCCACAGAGCAAGAGGGCAGCTAACGGCTGCTAAAGGTAACTTTAAGGAAAGTGCCACAGAAAATAGACCGCCCATTTTTATAGTGGGTAAGGGTGAAAAGGCGGTGTAAGAGACCACCAGTTTTTTAGGGGACTAAAAAAGCTAGGTAAACCCCCTCTGGAGCAAGACTAAATAGGAAAGGTTAAGGGCTGCTCGTCCAGCTTTCAGGGTAAGTTGCTAAAAACTATAAGAGATTATAGGCTTAGATAAATGATTAACATAAACAAAACCCGGCTTATTTAATGCCTTCACAAATTTTTTAAAAAAAATTAAAAAAAAGTATTGACGAAAATTATTATTTGTGATATTATAATCTATGTCTGCGAGAGAGCGGTACAAAAAAATGTTAAGGACATTAGCAACAGAATAGAGAAAGACAATAAATGCAAACACAACAATAAATTGGTGTAAATTATCAG
>NZ_JBEFNA010000010.1 GCF_040199715.1 Fusobacterium sp. SYSU M8D902 | reverse complement strand
CTTCAACAAAAATGTTGAAAACTCCCTCTATTTGGCTATTTTTTATTTTTTGTAAAAACTCACAGCTGAGTAGTTACGTCTATACATCTCTTGATAGTGAGATTGACGAGGTTGAGATAGAGTTTAGGATTGAGCCACCTAGTGACTACACTACAAAAATTTTAAAGAGAAAATCTCCTGTTGTTATTTTTATAGATAGATGGTACAAATACAAAGGAGAGTGTCTTGCTTATACTCTTTCATTTCTTCCAATAGAAACAGTAACTGAGGAGAAAATAGATCTCAATGACAAAAATTCACTACTTGAATTTTTAGAGAAAACAGCATATCAAAAAGCTAAACATTCAACTTTGAATGTAAATTTCTCCACTGCTGGCAATTTTACCTCTATGAAATATACTATTGCCAAGAGCAGAAAATGTTGGTTGATTGAGGAAAAATTATTTATAAAATCCAATACCCCTTTTGTTCATCACAAGCATTATATTCCTATGGAGAATGGACATATTAATATAGAAAGAAAATAGATGTTGCAACACCTGCAACATCTATTTTTTTATTTATATAGATTTACCCAAATTTGTAATACTGATACCATTACTATTCCTGTGATAAAGAATAGAGTTACACTTCTATATCTTGCCAATAGCATATTTATAAGCTTTGCTATAAGTACAAGTCCCAATACTACTCCCACTCCAAAAGCAGTCAACGGAATGATATATAAATTTGTCACTATCTCACCTATTGAAGAGTAACTTGTAATATTTATTAGGTTTGAGAAAAACTTATTGATAAATCCCAATATATTATAGTACTCACCCAACATAAGAAGTAACAGTGAACCTGATATTCCAGGAATAATCATAGCTCCTGCTGCCACTCCACCACAGACAAATAGCTTTATTGCATAGGCTGTTGTAACAACAGTTACTAGCTCTCTACTCCCACCATCTTTTCCAAACTTATAATCAGCATAGACAAAACATAAAGTCAAGATAGCCCCAAGAATAAAAGCAACTATATTCTTTTTAGCTCTCTTGTCTTCCCCCTTTATTATATATGGAATAGAGGGAATAATAAGTAGACTGAATCCCCCAGCTGTCAATCTTGGATAATTTGTAAAACAAAACTCTATTATCCTAGCAAATAACACCACACCAACAACAGCACCTACTCCTATTTGAAGTAAGAACTTAGCATACTCTATCTTCTTCTTGGTAGGAGCAGTAGGAAAATTCCCTATTGCCTCTGTCAATCTATCATATACTCCCAAAATAACAGCCAAAGTTCCACCTGAAACTCCTGGCATAATATTAGCTATTCCTATTATAATTCCTTTTAGAAAAAGTTGTATCATCATCTCTCCTTAATCTTTTAACTCTTTAAATCCATCTATTACTACATCTAATCTTCCAGTCTCTGGATCCATAATCAGCCCATGAATTGCTACGTTACTAGGCATAAGAGGGTGTTCCTTTACCTTTGCCACACTCTCTCTAACTGATTCCTCTACACAATCAAATCCATGTAACCATTTCTTTACCTTTATTCCAGCACGTAAAAGTGTATCTAATGTCTTTAATTCTACACCTTTCTCAATCATCTTTTTGATTATTTTGTCTGTATCCATACTACTTACACCACAATCATAGTGACCTACTATAAATATCTCCTTTATATCAAACTCATAAACACATATTAGTAGACTTCTCATAGCACTTCCAAAAGGGTGTATAATTGTTCCACCAGCATTTTTTATAAGCTTGGCATCTCCATTTCTTAAGTTTAGAGCCTTTGGTAGTAGCTCTGTAAGTCTTGTATCCATACAAGATAGTATTGCTATCTTTTTATCTGGATATTTAGTTGTATTGTATTTTTCATACTCTTTATTTTCAACAAACTCTCTATTAAATTGTAAAATCTCTTCTAAATTGTTTCTTCCCATGATGCTAAATCCCCCTTACAAAATAATTAAAATACTGATAAAAATGCGTCAGGAATCTTACTTGTAAATGATAAAACCTCTTTTGTGATAGGGTGTACAAATACTATTGTATGTGCATGTAATCCCAATCTTCTAATAGGATTTTTTGTAGATCCGTATTTTTTATCCCCAACTACACTATGTCCTAAATCTTGCATATGTACACGGATCTGATTTTTTCTACCTGTTTCAATGTTAACCTCTAATAGTGAGAAGTTTTTATTTCTCTTTAATACTTTGTAATGAGATATGGCTTTTTTACCCTCTTCCTCATTAGTTGTTGAATAAATTACCATTGCCTTATTTTCAGCTAGATAAGAGATGATTGTATCTCTATCTTTCTTTACATTTCCCTCTACAAGAGCCACATATGTTCTCTCCTTTACAGAGTCATTCCAAGTAGTTTGTAATATATCTTGAGCCTTTTCAGATTTGGCAAATATCATCACTCCTGATGTATCTCTATCTAAACGGTGTACTACAAATATCTTATCTTTTGGATCTTTCTCTTTTAAGTAGTTCTTTAGGATATTGTAGGCTGTCTTTTCTCTCTCATTTTTTGTAGCTACTGACAATATACCTCTCTCTTTTTCTACTACTAATATATCCTTATCTTCAAATACGATAGAAACTCCATCTAAGTTGTGCTTAGTTATTCTAGTTTTTCCAATACTTACAATTTGCCCAGCTTTTAGCGGTGCATTGTATTGTGATACAACTTTCTCATCTACCATTACTCTCCTTTGAGTAAGTAGAGATTTTATACTATTACGACTATTCTCTGGCATCTTTTCCATCAAAAATTTCATCAATTCATTATCTTTATCAACTTTAAAACTTGTATTGTGTTTTGACATTCCCTTTTCTCCCTTCTTTTTAATTTGTCTTCAATTAAAAATCCAATTTTTAATTATTTCCTTTAGATTATAGCATACAAATATCTAATTTTACATATTTTTTTGCTTATTTTTCTCACCATAAAAAATACACCCTCCATCTTAAATTAAAGACTTCAGGTGTAAAATCTAGCAATCTTTAGAATAGTTGGTATCCTACTACTAATGATACTTGCTCTAAATCATCATTTCCTCTTTTGTCGTGGTCAATCTCTGTCTTTGAGTATAGGATCTCTGCTTGTAATGAAGCAAAATTAACTCCTAGTCCCACTCCATAATACTGTTTTCCCTCTGGTTTTGAATGCCTTACATTGTCATATGTCTCTAAAACTGTACCATATTTTACAGTTAGGTATGGTTTTACTAATATTGGTAATGGTGTCCATCTAGCTACTAGATATACAGGAACTGTGCTAATATCTGTTCCACTTGTCTTTCCATTATATGCAATTCCAGCTCCTAAATCAGCAAATATAAAGCTTTGTGTTATCTCTCCACCAATTGTAGGTGCATAGTGTTCAAAAGATTTCTCCTCACTATTGTATGATTTTGCTGGACTTACTGTTCCCACTCTCAAATACCCATCAAAAGCAAAAGTAGAAATTGTTAGTGTAAATAGTAATACTCCTAATAGTAATTTTTTCATAAAAACATCTCCTTTATTTATTATACAACCTCAGTATTATACCATTTTTCTCCATTTTATGCAAAATTTTTATCTACTAAATTTATATAATATCTTTTAATACATTTTTAAGCCATAATGGTGTATCATTAGATACTTTTATATATGAAGATGAGAGCTTAGCATAACATAATTTATACTTATTAGAATTATCATAAATTTTAGCATAATCAACTAAAGGTAGTATCTCTTTTAAATTTTCAAAAGTCTCTTTATATCTCTTATCTATTACATCAGAAGGGATATTATGTCCACCATTTAACACTCTATTTTTTATTCTCTCTTTTGAAATTTCAGCACTTTCCAAACCAATATAATAGAGATGTAGTGTATATCCTTTCTCTTTTATCTCCTTTATTGCTTTTATGATATTTTTTCCTGTAAGAATTGTTTCTTGATTGAATGATAGATTCTTCTCTATACAATCACGTCTAATATCTAAAGCTATTCTTCCTGCCCTTATCTGATCCTTTCCACTTCTCCAATCTCCTATCTCTCTTACAATCTCATCAGTATTAATTCTAACTCCCAAATCTAAAGTAGGTATAATTGTATTGTATAGAGTAGATTTACCTGCTCCATTAACTCCAGCAAATATAACAAAATCTGCCATTAGAATACACCTTCTTTTATCAATCTATCTTGAAGTATTTGAGTCTTTAATTCCTCTAATTTCAAGTAGAATATTTTTTCTTCCTCTGTCTTTGCTCCCTCTATCAATTTATTAAAATCATAAGTCGATAAATTAAGAATATATTCAAATAGATTATCTGTATTTTTATCTTCTTTCATAAATTAATCCTCCTTGTAATTTTATCTTTTTCAATTCAGGATACTACTTGAACAGAGTATATAACTATTGAATTGCTTTGTCAATATTATCTAGTATTTAATTTATATTTCTTTTTCTTTTTTTATTAAATATTCTATATATTCATTTTTATGAAAGTTATACTTATAAAAAACATCTGAAAATTTAGCCCCTTTAAATAATTCTTTTTCTCGTTTTAATTTTTCTTCAATAACTTTATCAAATATATTTTCATCATTTTTTAATAGTGTCATCAAGATCTCAAAATCATCTACTGATATAAAAATATAATTTTGTAAATCACTAATTTCATCTTTTAAAATACTTTCAAAATATTCCTTTAAACATTCTAAAGTAGGAAAATATTCATACAGCAATATTAACTTTATAGTTTTTTTACAATTAGCTATTTTAATTTTTTCAGTATTTTGTAACTGTTTAAAAGCTTTTTTCAATTTTGGAAGAAAACTCCTTTTCAGTCCTTCTATATTCATTTCCATAGTTTTACAAGAAGATAGTAAAAGTGTTGATTTTTGTTCAACTATTAAATTATAATTCTTAGTTTCTATTATCCAATCAGCTAAACTTTTCGTTTTCTTATTTTCATAAGGATTTAATTTTTTAAAAGTTTTTTTATCTAATAAAAATGATAATAATTCTTCTATGTATTTTTCAAACATATTTCCAAATTCACTTACAAACTTTTGTTTTTCAACTTCAGCATTTGTTATTTTATTATAATAATTTCTAATTATCCAGTATATTCCATCAGCAAATTTAGAACTAAATGAAAATATATCTACCATTATATGACTGTTATAATTTGGGATTTTAATAATTGGTTTTATAAAAAAAGGTCTATCCTTTTCATTTTTAGTTTTTACCCATTCATAATCACAAGTATAATAACCCAAAATAGATTTTATCTGTTCTAAATTTATCATCAATTTATTCTTTTCTAATATTTCTAAAATGCTCTTATCTAATTCAGACTCAAAATGAATATTTTTATGAATGAATAAATACAATAAAACTTCTAATCCTGTTTCAAATCTACTAGAAGTTATGTCAATATTTAATTCTTTTGATAAAATTTCATTAATCGTAATTGGAAGATTATAAAAACTTAGTATTTTTTTATTTCTTGCAATAGCTGGTGGTAAAAATTGTTGAATTTCTTGACCAAAAAATTGCTCCTGAGAATGTCCTGTTGCTATTTCTAATTTCAATTCTTCTTGAGAAAGATTAGAGCTTGGAACGTATGAAAAGTCACTCATAATTTTTTTAAATATTTTACTTATTTCGCTTCCATTTAATTCTCTAATTCCTCGAAAATCACTACTATATTTAATTACATAAAAAGCTAATCTTACATTTAAAAAATGTATATTTTTTAAATAAGTTTCTATTCTATTATTATTTTTTAATTTGTTAATATAATTTATATTATTTGAAAATGATACATACTTTAAAGTTTCTAATGTATTATATTTTTTAAAAAAATTTCTTTTTTCAAGTTCTTTTTCCATTGGTATTACCCCCTATTATACATTATTTTCTCTATATCTATATTATACCACATTCTAAATCTCAAATTAAAAATGACCCTCTTTTTAAAATTTTGAGGATCATATTTTCATTTTATACAAACATCTGTTGAAGTAAACCTTTTTTAAACTCCTTTAAATTCTCAAGCTCTTTTTCAATTTTCTCTATTTTACTATCTATTGAAGATAAGAAGTCAGCTATTTTTTGTTGTTCTTCTAAAGAAGAAGGAATAATTATTTTTATATTTTCTAAGTAAGTAAAATATAAATTTGAAACACTAGCTCCTTCAACATATTTAGCAAACTCTTTTTTCATAGTAGCATTAAAATAATATGTGATAAACAATCCATTTTCTTCAGTATTATAAACAGAAATCATTTCTCCAATCGCTATATTTTCTAAAGGCAAATAACTACAATTAGCAAAATCTAAAGGATCTTCTCCTACCCGTGGTACAAGAACTTCTCCACCTTTACTTAGTTTTAATTCATTTATCGGAATATTAGTATAAGATTTTATTTCTTTTATATATTCATTATACGTACTATAAAGTTCTCCATATCTAATACAAGGTGTTCCCCCTAATTCTACAACTGAGTGTTTTGGAGCACTTTTACCATAATAAAAATATCCAAAATCTTTTATTTTCCCTTCTTTCCACTCTGGATAATCATTACCCTCATTATCCTTAAATCTTAACTCTTGAAAAAAAATCTTTTGCATAACCCCCTTTCTATATTCCTTAAATAGCTCTAATTTTTCCTCTGTTAGAGATATTTTTTTATCTACAGTAGAAAGGAAATTAGCTATTTTCTCTTGCTCTTTTATAGAAGGAATAATACTTTTTATTCTATAAAAATCACTATGATTTAAATCTGGTATTGTAGATGTTCCTGCTAATTTTAATATTGTTTTCTGTATTTTATTAGATTTTAATAGTAAACAAATAAAATATTTATTAAATTTTTCTTTAGAATAATTTATTTTAAAAAAGTTATTATGAAATGCTCCTTCTACATTAGTTACAACTTGTCCAGTATTTCCAGTTCTTGTCATTAATATATCATCTTTACTACAAATAACATTTAATGGTGGGTTTTCTATATAATATTTTATTTTAGAATCTTTTTTTAAAAATTCATTAGTTATATAAAACATTCTATTATTTGCTGGCTCTAAAAATCTTTCGTTTATTGCTATTTGTAAGCCTTGATTAATTTTAAAAATATCTTTATATGATTTCTCTTCCCACTCATCACTAAACTCTTTAAATCTTAACTTTGGTACTTTTCTCATTCTCTTACCTCACTTTCTACTATCTTCCTTAACTCCTCTTTACTAGGTAAGATTGTCATATATCTACTAGCAAATATCTGTTCATTTCCCTCTGGAAGTGTCATATTTACAAGGGTATCATTTTTATCCTTACAAATTATTATTCCTATTGTCTTATTCTCATCAGCAAGTTTTACATGTCTATCATAATAATTTACATACATTTGCATCTGTCCAATATCTTGATGTTTTAATTTTCCTATTTTCAAATCTATCAATACAAAACATTTTAACAATCTATTATAGAAAACCAAATCAACAAAAAAGTGTTCTTCATCAAAAGTAAATCTCACTTGTCTTCCTTGAAATAGAAAACCTTTTCCAAGTTCCATTATAAACTTTTCTATATGATTAATTATACCCGTTTCTAAATCATTTTCTGAATATATAGCTTTTTCGTCTAAATTTAAAAATTCCAAAACATATGGATCTTTTATTATATCTTGAGGTTTTTCTATCACTTGTCCTTTTTCAGATAATTCAAGTACTTTCTCCTTATCTCTACTTAGAACCAATCTTTCATATAGAGCAGAATCCATCTGTCTTTTGAGTTCTCTCAAACTCCAACCATTATTTATTGCTTCAATCTCATAAAAATTTCTCTCCTCAATATCAACTATTCTCATAAGAGTTAGATAGTGAGAGTAAGAAAGTTTAAATTCGTCAGACAGTGTCTGCCTTTTTTTATAAGCTAGATAAAAATTTTTCATCTGTTTTAGATTAGTTTCAGAAAATCCCTTTCCATAGCTCTCAGTCAATTTTATCGAGAGATTTTTTATTAAACTTTTTCCATATTCAGCTCTCTTTTCTCCCCCTTGCTCCTCTTCAACTATCCTCTTACCAATCAAAAAGTATGTTGTTGTCATTGTGGAATTAATTGAGCTGACTATTTTTTTCCTAGATAATTCAATGATATTTTTAATATCTATAAAAACATCTTTTTTCTCAATCTCCATATTCTCACCTACATTATAGGAGCTTTTATTCCAAGCTCATTACAGAAAGATTTAATAACACTATCCACTTCTGCCATCTCTTTATCAATACCCTTGATCTTTTCTACTATCTCATCAAGATCTATCTCCTCTTCCTCTTCAAATGTATCTACATATCTAGGAATATTCAAATTGTAATCGTTCTCCTCTATCTCTTTCATACTTACCTTTTTAGAGTATTTCTCAATCTCTTCTCTATCTCTGTAAGTTTTTACAATCTTCTCTACGTCCTCATCTCTTAGATAGTTTTGATTTTTAGCCTTTTCAAACTCATTAGAAGCATCAATAAACAATATATCATCATCAGCTTTTCTATTTTTCTTCACTACTATTATACAAGTAGGTATTGATGTACCATAGAATATATTTGCTGGTAGCCCTATTATTGCATCTATATAATTTTTATCCTTCAATAGATATTTTCTAATCACTCCCTCACTAGCACCTCTAAATAGTACTCCATGTGGTACAATTACAGCCATAGTTCCTTCATCAGCCAATTGATATATCATATGTTGGATAAATGCAAAGTCAGCCTTACTACTTGGAGCTAATTTCCCATAACTTGCAAATCTCTCATCAGAAAGAAAACTATCATCTGCACTCCATTTTTGTGAGAATGGAGGATTTGCCACCACTATATCAAACCTTTTATCCAAATGTTGTGGATCTTCTAAGGTATTTCCCTGTCTTATCTCAAAATCATTAAATCTAATTCCGTGAAGTATCATATTCATACGAGCTAAGTTGTAAGTAGTAGTATTTAACTCCTGCCCATAAAAATTAGCTACATCTGTATATTTAGCTATTTTTAACAACAATGAACCTGATCCACAAGTAGGATCATAGGCAGATCTCACTCTATCTTTTCCCGTTGTAGTCAACATAGCTAATAGTTTTGAGGCTTGAGCTGGTGTATAGAACTCTCCAGCTTTTTTACCAGCATTACTAGCAAATTGTCCAATCAAATACTCATAGGCATTTCCTAAAATATCCATCTCTGTATTTTCAAATTGAAACTCAATATCATTTAGATGTTTTACTACCTCTGAAATCATCTTATTCTTATCATCTACTGATTTTCCCAACTTCAACGATGTCAAATCCACATCTCCAAATAGTCCAGAAAAATCATCATTACTAGCCTGTCCATTAGTAGAGTCCTCTATATATTTTAATGCCATTCCCAAATCTTCAATAATAAATTCTCCATTTTTAGCTCTTCTAGCCAAAACTCCAAATAGATATTTCGGCTCTATGAAATATCCAATACTATTTACACAATACTCTCTCACTGCCTCAATATATTCATCATTTCCTTCAATATCTTCAAATCTCATATTATCCTCTGATAATATATCATTCCCCGTTTTTTCAATCTTTTCAGATAGAAATTTAAAAAATATCAAGCCTAATATATAGTTTCTAAACTCATCTGCTCCCATATTTCCTCTAAGTTCATTAGCTATTGCCCATAATCTTTTCTCTAATTCTGCTTGATGTTCTGTCATTTTATCCTCCATAATCTCCATATTTTCTTTACTATCTATCTTTATTTTATCAGTATTTTCATTAATTGTATATATTTTATTGTCTTTAGAGCTAAAAAAGAGTAAAATAGGAGAAAGGGGGGAGTATTTATGAAAAAACTTTTAATTGTATTGATGTTAGCTACTGCAACTCTTGGTTATGCTAAAGAGAAACATTGTAACAGTTTAGACAGAGATATTGCAAAATTGGATAGGCTTACAACTGAAAACTATACTCTTGTTTCAATCTGCTTTGAAAGACCAAATAGAAAGAGTATCAGAAAGACTTTTAACAATTTAGAAAAAACAGAAAAACTTATCAACCATATCACTGATGAACATTTTGCTACTTTAAGAGAAAGAGATGCAAGAAGATTATTCGATAAGAAATACAAGATATTCCAGACTAAAAAGGAATTGTACTATCTAAGAAAAACTCTAGTTGATAGTAGAGATTTAGATGTTGATGATGATTAATTAAGAAAACAAAAATAATATTAAGACTTATTGTTGAATTTATATAAAACACATTTTTAATTTTAAGTGAAAAAATCACTTTTTATATCTATAATTACAATTATATATCACAAAATAGTAAAAATAAAATTGACAAAAGTGTAAAATTCACATAAAATATGTAAAAGGAGGTTTTATGTTAATTAAATTCACAGTAGAAAATTTTTTGTCATTCAATAATAAAAAAGAGTTTAGTATGATAACTGGGAAATCTCGTTCACATACTTCTCATATTTATAGCACTCCAAATTTATCATTACTAAAAACTTCATATATTTATGGAGCAAATGCTTCTGGAAAAACTAACTTTATTAAAAGTATTAATTTTGCTAGAAAATGTATCCTTAATGGAATGGCTAGTGTAAATACCTTAGAAAAAAATTACAAGTTAGATGAAGATAGCTTAAATAGACCCACTCAATTTGAATTTGAAATTTTAATAGAAGATAAAATTTACGCCTATGGCTTTTCATTTTTTTTAAAAACAAAAGAAATATTAGAAGAATGGCTTGTTGAAGTAGGAAAAAAAGAAGATATAAATATATTCACAAGAGAAAAAAATAAAATTGAAAATTCTTTAAAATTAACAGAAACAGATAATATTAAATTAAATGTTTATTTAAGCGATTTAGAATCAAATACCTTACTATTAGAAACTTTAAATAAAAAGAAATGGGAGAAAAATGATTATGAGTTTTTAAAAGTTCTAAAATGGTTAGAAGAAAATTTAATAATTATTTTTCCAAATACGACTAACTATGTTATGGAATATTTTGAAAATACTAATAGTTGGGTAGAATATTTAAATATCTTTGATATAGGAATTACTGAAATTTCTTTTGGAGAACGTGAGTTTGAGGAGTTGCCTATCCCTAAAGAACTAAAAAGTAAAATTTCAAATGATATGGCTAATTTAGTTTTAGATAAGGAAGATAATAAAAAAATTATTATTGGACTTGGAGATAATTTTTTAAATCTTTATTTAGAAAATAATAAATTAAAAGCTAAAGAGATTATATTTAGGCATAAAGGCTTAGAAAAAGAGGTAGAATTCAAATTTTATGAAGAGTCTGATGGAACTAAACGTTTATTAGAACTACTTCCTCTATTAGAAAAAGTAAAATGTAACAATCAAACAATATTGATAGATGAATTAGAAAGAAGCTTACACCCTGTTTTGGTAAAAGAATTTTTAAGAAGATTCTATAAAAATATGGAAAAAACTAATTCTCAATTAATAATTACTACTCATGAATCAAGATTGCTAGATTTAGATATAATAAGAAGAGATGAGGTATGGTTTGCAGAAAATTCCATTGAAGAAGGTACAAACCTCTATTCATTAGAAGAATTTAAAACAAGATTTGATCTAAAATTAGACAAAGCTTATTTACTTGGAAGATATGGGGGAATTCCTCAAATTAAAACTCTTTTTAAAGAGGATATAGAGTGTGATAATTAATGGGAAGAGAGCGAGGAAAAAATCCTTTTATTAGGACCAGTGAGACTAAATATAAAAGTTGTCAATGGTTGCAAAGAAAATAATTTTAATCTTTATTTAAGTAATCCTAATTTTGAATTATGGTTGTTATTTCACTTTATACAAGAGATAACTTTAGAACAACAAGATAAATTTTTATCTAAAAATGGAGAAATAGCAAAAGAACTTCAAAAATATTTAAATAAAAACAATCTATCAAAAGCAAAAAGTTTCAATAAAAAAATCTTATTTGAACACTACATAGATAGAATTGATAATGCTATAAAAGTTGCTAAAAAATATGAGACTGATATAAATAAACTCAAAGATAACTTAGGAACTAATGTATATCAGCTAGTTGAAAAATTTAATATCTAATACAAAAACACTCCTTAAAGGAGTGTTTTTATATCTTCTCTATTTTTAATTTTTGCTCTTCTCTTCTCCAAGTACATAGCCTATAACTTTTCTTACACCCATTGTCACAGAATCACTTAATGATCTAAAATAAGCAAGTACAGGATTTTCTCTTCTCTCTTCCTCTTCTTCTACACCCAATTTCTTAAAGAATGATATTGTCATAGTTATAATTACTATACCTGATATGACATCTGATATTGGAGAAGCAAATAGGATACCATATATTCCTTTTCCTATCTCTTTTCCTTCAAGAGCCATACTCAATCCTATTGTAAATACCACAAAGCAGAACATATCTCTTATTATTGAAGCTACCATTGAATGTATTGGTTTTTCAATAGATTGGAAAAAGATTGATGATATTTTAATAAAACAAGTTACAAAACATAATGCCAAGAAGATACGGAAACTTTTTATTGCAAAGTCCATGTAAAGATCATTCTGTTTTCCAAAGATAAGAATTATCTTCTCTGGCCATAATTCAAATATTGTAGTTGCTAAGATCCCAACACTAAGTGAAGAGATTAAAATATAACGATAAGTCTGTTTTACACGATCTAATTTTTTAGCACCATAGTTATACCCCAAAATTGGTTGTCCACCTAAAGCTATACCCACAGCTATGTTATTAACTATTGTGTATACTTTTGTCTGAATACTAAAAACTGATATTGGTATATCACTTCCATACATTGAACTACTTCCATATTTTGCTAAAGTAATATTACTCAATAGAGTCATTACTACCATAGATATTTGAATAATAAATGTTGATCCACCAAGAATTACTAAGTGTTTTAACATATCTTTTTTTATATGAAAGCTCTCTTTTAACAATTTAAAGCTTTTTGGTTTGAAAAAATATACAGAACATATTATGAAAGATACCATCTGTCCAATTACTGTGGCTATTGCTGCTCCTTCAATTCCCCAATCTAACCAAAATATAAAAATAGGATCTAAAATTATATTTAAAACTGCTCCTGAACACATAGCAACCATTGCATAAGTAGGGCTTCCATCTGCTCTTATCATACTGTTCATCACATTGAACATTAAATATGCTGGGAAAAACATTGCTATAATTCTAAAGTAATTTGCTGCTAAAGAAAGTGTAGCATCTGAAGCTCCAAATAAAACCATCAAAGGTTCACAAAATACAAGACTGATAACTGATAAAACTATACTGATTATCAAAGTACTACTAAGCCCTGTTCCTACACATCTATGAGCACTTTCACTATCTTGACGCCCTGAACATATACTTAAATATGACGCAGCTCCATCTCCAACACACCAAGCAAAAGCATTACATATACATACAATAGGAAATGATATTCCTGTTGCCGCATTTCCTAGATATCCTAGATCACTATTTCCTATGAAAATTTGATCTACAATATTGTAAAATGCACTGATCAATAATCCCATTACACAAGGGAGTGAGAATTTTAAAAGTAGTTGTGAAATTGGTTTTTCTCCTAAAATCCTGTTTTTTTCCATCTGAACGTCCTCCTTAAAATAAAAAAACTACCTGCAAACAGCCTACTATTTGCAAGTTAATGCCTTATAGTAAACTATTTGCGGTAGTTTGTAGATACGTTCACCCAATTGTAAACCTATATAAGTTCATCTCATACAGAATAACATATTTTTGTAATTTTTGTCAACACTTTTTTGTAAGTTTATCCCTCTCTTTTTCATCTACATATTAAAAATATTGAATCTATCCAATATCTTCTCAATTCTCTCCTGTATGCTCTGTATCTTTTTATTTATCTTTAAAACACTTATTTTCCCAGAAAAAGAGTCTTTTATATCATTAAAATCCGGTTTTTTATCTGCAAACTCACAGTTTTCAACGATCTCATTCACTTTTCCATAAACAAGCTCCTCTTCTGCTACCATCTCTTGAATAGCTTCCTCTCTTTTTTTCTTCATAAACTTTATAAGTTTATCTTCGACACTTCCTTCAAAATCAACAGAGAAAATTCTCCTATTCTCCTCTATAAATCTCTCTAATAACTCTCTTTTATTTTTCAATTTTGGTATGCTATCCACAGTCTTTAATATATACTCTACATCTCTTACAAAAGAAGGATCTTTATTGTCCAAATTTTTTAGAAGAGATACTATATAAGTTGCATTTATACTATCTTTAGCAAGTAGTTCTATCTCAAAATCAATCTCATCTATAACTGAGGTCTTACCTTTGTCTCTTCCTCCACCTACCAATGTATCATACATATCTATATATTTACTCTTATAAGACTCAAACTCATCTTGATCTATATTCAAGTCCTCAAAGCTGAATGTACTAAAGGACTCCAATTTATTTAACACTCTTAAAATATTTTTAAAGCTCTCTATAAAGGCTAGTTTATTATCTTCAGTTTCAAGATTATCAACCTCTTCAGGTGTAAGAGCCAATCCTTTCAATCTCTCTACATAATCATTCAATATGGCTACATACTCCTCGTAGCTCTTCATCAATACAGTTTCTACAGCATTTTCATCAGAAAAAAGTTTAATAGCTTCATCAGTTCTTTTCTTCAAATTTCTAAAGCAAACTATATTCCCGTGAGATTTATTGGCATTGAGTATTCTATTTGTTCTAGAGTAAGCCTGTATCAAACCGTGATATTTTAAGTTCTTATCCACATATAGAGTGTTTAGATACTTACTATCAAATCCTGTCAAAAACATATTAACTACAAGAAGTATATCTATCTTTCTCTCTTTTACCTTTTTAGATATATCTATAAAATAGCTATTAAATCCATTATCAGAGTTAAGGTTAAAATTAGATCCATACAGCTTATTGTAATCTGCTACCATCTCATCGAGATGCTCTCTTGGGTGTTTACACTCTACCCCTTCCACTTCAAAAGTTCCCTCATCATTTGCCAAGTCAACATTAGCTTCATAGGTAAATACACTAGCTATTCTCAAGTTACTATTTTTTTCCTTAAATATATGATAATACTCTATAAGAGTGTTTATATCCCCTATTGCAAATATACTCTGATACTCTCTATTAGATGTTTTCAAATTGTGATTAGCTATTATAAAATCAACTATCTTCTCAAGTCTCTCTCTCTTTGAGTAAACCTCATATGTGTCAATTCCATTCTCTATCATCTCATCTGGTGATAGATCATAACCCTCTTTATTTTTCAAATTAAATGTAGAGTAGTATTCCACTGAAAATCCTAAAACATTCTCATCATCAATAGCCTCTTTTATCGTATATTTATGTAGGCAATCTCCAAATAGATCCTTGGTAGTTCTATATTTTATAGCATTGGCAGAGAATATTGGTGTTCCTGTAAATCCAAAAAATTGTTTATTTGTAAAAAATTCATCTATTCTCTTATGTGTATCTCCAAACTGTGTTCTATGACACTCATCAAAGATAAACACCACTCTCTTATTTTTTATCTTTTCCATCTGCTCCAAATAGTATGGTTTTGAGATAGCATTATTTAGCTTCTGTATAGTTGTTACAACTACCTTTTTATTTCCTCTTACCATCTTTTGAACAAACTCATTTGTATCCTCTACTCTACTTATAGAACCCTCTTCAAAAGCATTGAACTCCTTTGCAGTCTGATAGTCCAAATCCTTTCTATCCACACAGAATACAACCTTATCTATCTCATCAAGAGTAGCTATAATCTGACTAGCCTTAAAAGATGTAAGTGTCTTTCCACTTCCTGTAGTGTGCCAAATGTATCCATTGAATGAAGGGTAGTTTTTCACTCTATCAATTATCTTTTCAACAGCATAGTATTGGTATGGCCTCAATATCATAAGTGCCTTTTGAGTCTCATTGGTAACTATGTATTTTGTAAGCATACTCCACAGATGCTCTCTTGTTAAAAAGCTCTTAGTAAAATCTACCAATCTATTTCTCTTGAGATTATGCTCATCTGTCCAAGGGAAAGTAAATTCATATCTCAACTCTCCATTGTTTGAAAAATATCTTGTATTCTCCTCATTACTGATTACAAATATCTGAATATATTGAAACAGTGCCTTATAGGAAAAAGAGTGTCTTTGATATCTTTGAATTTGAAAAAATGCCTTCTTTAATCTAATACCCTTCCTTTTTAACTCTATCTGTGTAAGTGGCAATCCATTTACTAGGATAGTTACATCATATCTATTCTCATATTGTCCCTTCATAGTTATCTGATTGGTAACTTGAAAGATATTATTTTCCATACTCTCTTTATCTATAAAGGAGATATATTTCATCTCTCCCTTATCAGTCAGCAATTCAAATTTATCTCTCAATTTTTTAGCTTTTTCAAATATACTTCCTCCAGCTAAATGTACCTGAACCTTCTTAAATTCTGAATCACTTAATCTTATTCCATTAAATTTTTCCAATTGTTTTCTAAAATTATATACTAAATCTTCTTCATCTTTTATCTCTACAACTTCATATCCCTGTGAAGATAATTGAGTTATCAGTTGCTTCTCTAACTCCTTTTCAGAAACCATAATCTCCCCTCCATTTTTATGCTCTCCTCTATTTTATCATATTTTCATAAGATTTTAAAATACCTTTTATTTTCCAGTTTTTTACTGTATAATAAATTTAAATGGGATTAAATTAAAAACTTTAAATTGAAGAGGTTAGGTATGAAAATATTAGTTACAGATTGTCAAAAATCTAAAGATGGTTATTTGATAAAAACTACACCAAAAGATATATTTTATCCAGATGGTAAAGGTGGACAATTAGGAGATCGTGGAACTATTGATAATTCTCAAGTCCTATCAGTAAATGAAGAGAATATCTTAGTGGATAGAGAACTTCAATGTAAGGAGTATGAATACAGCATAGATTATGGGAGAAGAGAGGATATAGCTTGTCAGCATACAGCTCAACATCTATTCTCTGCCTTGGCTTATCATAACTATCACCTCAATACAGTGGGATTTAGAATGACTCCTGATTATAGTACTGTGGACTTAAATTCCAATGAGATAACAGAGGAAACTATAAACAGTTTAGAAAAAGAGGTCAATGAGGTTATCAGAAAGGGAATACAATTAAAAATTTTTACAATGAAAAATGAAGAAGCTAGAAAAATAGAGGGACTTCGTAGAGCTATCAAAGAAAAGGTAACTGGTGATGTCAGATTTGTTGAGATTCCTGATATTGATCTAGGTGCTTGTGCTGGTTTTCATGTAAAAAATACCAAAGATATTCAACTTTTTAAAATTATTAATCATGAAAAGATCAAAGGAAATTATACAAGATTCTACTTTATAGCTGGGAATAGAGCCTTTGAAGATTATCTATATAAACACAGAATGACAAAGGAGTTATGTCAATCTTTTAGCTGTAAAGACTATGAGATTATGGATATGATAGAAAAGAGCCTAGATGAGAGAAAAAAAGTGGAGAGTGAATTCAAAAATCTAGCTTCTCACTATAGTGAACTCCTAGCTGAAAAACTTTTAAAAGAGTGTGAAAAGATCTCAAATTATCAGCCTATATTTTATTTTGAAGATAAGACAGTAGCTCAATTTTTAATAAAGCAGATGAAAGATGATAATATTTTAATCACTGGAAATGGAGATAGTTTTTCTATCATCTCAAAATCCTTTAATTGCAAGGAGTTCATTAAATATCTTATGGATAAAAAACCTGATATTAAAGGGGGAGGAAATCAAGTTAAGGGTAATTTTAAAGGGAAGATTTCTGAACAAGAATTAAAGGATATATTAACTGAATATCTATGTTCTAATTAAATCTTTCTCATACAACAATATAGTGTTGTAATTACTCATTTTTTCTGTTATAATACATTGTTAATTAAAAACTTTATGGAGGAAAATAATGTCAGATAGAATAAATTTATTAAATCTTAATCAACAAGAGTTAGAGGAGTTTATCATCTCTCTTGGAATGAAGAAGTTTTACGGGAAACAACTTTTTAACTGGTTACATAAAAAAATAGTTAGAGACTTAAATGAGGTTACTAACCTATCTTTAAAAGATAGAGAAACTTTGATGGAAAAAGCATACATTCCATTCTTAAATCTACTTAAGCACCAAGTGTCTAAAATAGATAAAACAGAGAAATTCCTATTCCAATTAGAAGATGGAAATACTATTGAAACTGTGTTATTAAGACATAAAGATAAGAGAAATACTCTTTGTATCTCATCTCAAGTAGGTTGTGCTGTAAAATGTGCTTTCTGTGCAACAGGACAAGGTGGATTTGTAAGAGATCTAAATGTAAGTGAGATCATAAACCAAGTATATACTGTAGAGAGAAGATTGGTTAAGCAGGGAACTAACCTTAATAATATTGTATTTATGGGAATGGGTGAGCCACTTTTAAACCTTACTAATGTTTTAAAGGCTCTAGAGATCCTATCTAATGAAAATGGTATAAACATATCTAAGAGAAAGATAACTATCTCTACTTCTGGAATTGTACCAAATATTGAAAAGATACTACTTGAGAAAGTTCCAATAGAGTTAGCTATATCTCTACATACAGCTATCAATGAGAAGAGAGATGAGATTATCCCTATCAATAGAAGATATCCATTAGAGGATCTACATGCTGTATTACAAGAGTACCAAAGACAGACAAAGAGAAGAATAACTTTTGAATATATCTTGATCAATAACTTTAACGTATCAGAAGCTGATGCCAATGCTCTAGCTGATTTCGTACACGATTTTGATCATGTAGTTAACCTTATCCCTTGCAACCCAGTAGAGGGAACAGAGATGGAAAGACCTTCTGATAAGAAAATTGAGAGATTTGTAAACTTCTTGGAGAATGTAAGAAGAGTTAATGTAACTATCAGAAGAGAAAAAGGAACAGATATTGATGGAGCTTGTGGACAATTAAGACAAAAAAATAAAAAACCTACTAAATAAGGGGGAAGAATGAAAAAGTTTACATACTTAAAGATATTTTTAGCTGTAATATTTTTAGGTGGAGTAATTACTTCAGGAGTAGTTTTTGGAGTAGTGTACAAGTATTATAAAGAACTTCCAGAAATTTCAACTCTAATAGAGGATTATTCTCCATCTATCCCTACAACTGTATATGATAGAAACGGAAAAGTTATTGATATAATATCTAGAGAGAGTAGAAAAGTGGCAAAGTTTAAAGATATTCCTCAAAATGTAAAAAATGCTTTCTTGGCTATTGAAGACAAACAGTTCTACTCTCACCACGGTATACACTTTAAAAGATTGGTTGGAGCTATAGTTGCCAATGTAAAAAATAGATCTGCTGTACAAGGAGCTAGTTCATTCACACAGCAATTGGCTAGAAATGCCTTTTTATCTCATGAGAAAAGCTTGGCTAGAAAGATTAAAGAAGCTCTTATCACCTTTGAAATTGAGAGAAAATATACAAAAGATGAGATTTTTGAAAAATATCTTAATGAGATATACTTTGGAGCTGGAGCTTATGGTGTAAGAACAGCTGCTGAACAATTTTACAGAAAGGATATCTCACAGATTGGCTTGGCTGAGTCTGCTCTTTTAGCTGGAATACCAAATAGACCTGACACATACAACCCTACTAAAAAGTTAAAAAATTCTATTAAAAGAATGAAGTTGATTCTTTCGGAGATGTATGAAGATGGTATGATCACAAAAGAGGAGTATGAGAAAGCTCTAGCCCATAAATTCTATAATGAAAAGGATATTCCTAAGGATTTTGTCCTAGATGATAATACAACTATTGTGTACAATAAGAAAAATGCTGTTGAATATAATGTTCCTGATTTTTCTGACCTAGTTGAAAAGATTTTGCTAGAAAATTTTGATGAGGATCTTATCTATACGGGTGGATTAAAAGTCTATACTACTCTTGATTTAGATATGCAAAAAGTTGCTAAAGAGAGTTTTGATAACTATGAATTATTTAAAAAAGATAGTAAAAACGAGTTACAGGGTGGTATGATCACTATTGATCCTAACAACGGACATATAATTACTATTGTAGCTGGTAGAAACTTTAAAGCTGGTGGATTCAATAGAGCCACTATGGCAAAAAGACAACTTGGTTCATCTTTCAAACCATTCCTTTACTTTACAGCTTTACAAAATGGTTATGAGCTAAATACAGTTGTTGAAGATAGATATTTACAGTATGGTAAGTGGATTCCTAAAAACTATGGTAGTAGATATAGTAACAATCTCACTCTTTTGACTGCCCTAGATAGATCTGTAAACACTGTATCAATACAGCTTTTAGATCATATTGGAGTGGCTAATCTTAAAAAGAATATAGCTAAGTTAGATCCAAACTTAAAAATACCTAATGACTTAACTGCTTCTTTAGGTTCATTTGAAAATACACCATTACAACACGCTTTAGACTATAGTATCTTTGCTAATGGTGGTTACAAAATTAAACCTATAGTTGTTACTTCAGTTGTGGATAAGTATGGAAACTCTATCTATGAGGAATTACCAGACAAAGAGAAAGTATATGACAGTATTGATACCAGCCTTATAACTTATATGCTGAAGAGTTCTGTCCTACATGGTAGCTCATCAAGAGCATCTGTTTATGATCTACAGAAGAAAAGAATTGAACAGGGTGGAAAAACAGGTACAACCAATGAAAATAGAACTATCTGGTTTGCTGGAATAACTCCTAACTATGTTACAACTATATATATAGGTTATGATAATAACTCACCTATAAAGGGTAATATTACAGGTGGTAGTGGAGTTGCTCCTCTATGGGCACAATACTATCAAAATTTAGTTAATAAAAAACTTTATGATACCTCTGCTAAGTTCTCATTCCTAGATAACCATTTAAAAAATGGTGATATCTTTATTCAGAACTTAGCCTTAGACACAGGTCTAAAAGTAAACAATGGAAGAGATTTTGCAATTAGAAGAGGAAAGCTACAATTAGAAAATAGCGAGAAATACTCTAAAGGAATCTCTGGAATATTTGAGAGAGCTGGTTATTCAAATAGAAACTCTTCTCAAACAGAAATTAAAAAAGAGGAAAACAGTTTAAATGGAAATAGTAATTTCAAAGAGGTTACTCCTATTGAAAACAAGACTAAATCCCCTTCAAATACTGAAGATTCTCTTTTCCAAAGATTGTTAGGTAATTAATAAAAAAAGGTGTTACATTTTTCTGTAGCACCTTTTTATATACTCTTTTAATCTGCCAATGTAAGTGCCATAGCACCCAAAAGCCCAGCATTATCTCCCAATTTTGGATAAACTATATACTCATCTATATTTTTTAAAATATTCTCTGTTTGAATATATCCCTTTAATAACTCCACAACATTTTTTCTAATCTTAGGGAATAATTGTTCCTGTTTCATTACTCCACCACCTAGTATTACTTTTTCTGGTGAAAGAGTCAAGATAAAATTCACTACACCTTGAGCTATATAGTAAGCCTCCATGTCCCAAGCCTTGTGTTCCACTGGTAGTTCATAAGCTTTTTTACCCCATCTCTCCTCTATTGCTGGTCCTGCAGCCATTCCTTCCAAACAATCCTTATGAAAAGGACACTTTCCTTCATATTTATCCTCTGAATGTCTTTTTACCAATATATGCCCCATCTCTGGGTGTAACATTCCATGAACTAATTTTCCTGAAACTAATGCTCCACCACCTATACCTGTTCCAATTGTTAAATATAGGCAGTTTTCTAAGCCTTTAGCTGCTCCCCAAGTTGCTTCTCCCAAAGCTGCCCCATTTACATCAGTGTCAAAATATATAGGTATCTCAAAATATTTTTTTAAATATCCTACAACATCACAATCTGTCCAAGCTAATTTTGGTGTTTTAGTAATATATCCATAAGTTTTAGAATTTTTATTTATATCAATAGGTCCAAAAGAGCCAATCCCTAATCTTTCAACTCCCTTGTCTTGAAAAAATTCTACTACTTTTGCTAAAGTTATCTCTGGAGTTTCAGTGGAAAAACTAACTCTTTCTAAAATTTCACCCTTCTCATTTCCAATTCCACATACAAATTTTGTTCCCCCTGCTTCTATTGCTCCTATTTTCATAATTCTCACCTCTATCTAATTAATAGAAAAAAATGGCTAGAATTAACTAACCATTTTAATTTATACTATTTTTTTAATAAAACTCTCATTATAAGGTCTCCAACCTTAACATCTTTTCCCTTTGCAACAACTTCAATTTTCTCTACAGCATCCATATTGTTGATAATCACAGGAGTTTTTGTTGATGGAACTTTATCTTTTATAAAGTCTAAATCATACTCTACCAATTTATCTCCAACTTTTACAGAATCAGAAGTTGCCACTCTGTTAAATCCCTCACCTTTTAAAGTTACAGTATCTATACCAAAGTGAACTATCATCTCTAATCCGTTTGGTGTTTCAAAGCTAACAGCATGGTTAGTTTCAAAAATATCTATATCTCCATTTACTGGTGCATATATAGCTCCACTAGTTGGATCAATAGCACATCCGTCTCCTACCATTTTTTGAGCAAAAGCATCATCAGGAACCTCTGATAGGTCAATAACTCTACCATTTAAAGGTGAGTATATCTCAAACCATTCCTCACTGTTTTTCTTTTTAAAAAAATCAAATAATCCCATAAAAATCCTCCTATTCGAATTAATAGTACACCATATTATTTCACATTTTTAAAAATAAATCAATTATTTTTTTTATTTGACTTAATTTTAATTTTTTAAAAAAATTGTTTAAAAATAGTTGACAAATTTATTTTTATGTTCTATAATCAGAATATAAATGAATTAGCACTCAAGCGATTAGAGTGCTAACAAATTAAAAGGAGGTCGTTTTTATATGAATCAAAATAAATTTACAGAAAACTCATTATTAGCTTTACAAGAGGCACAAACACTTGCGATTAAAGCTAAACAACAAACTATAAAACCTGAGTTTCTAGCTTTGGCTCTCCTTAAAAATAGTGAGGGACTTATTCCTAGAATTATTGAAAAGTTAGATTTAAATTTAAACTATATAGTTGGTCAGCTAGAAAATGAAGTTTTAAAATTTCCAAAGGTAGAGGGTAGTAATCTAGGGGATACTTCATTGGATCAAGGAACTCATAGAGTTTTAATAGAAGCTGAAAGCCTTATGGAGAAAATGGGAGACTCTTACATAAGTGTTGAACATCTTTTCTGGGCATTATTAAGACATCTTCCTATCTTAAAAAGATTAGGTTTAGATGAGAAAAAATATGAAGAGGTTGTCAAAGAGATTAGAGGAAATCAAAAAGTTGATTCTCAAAATCCAGAAGCTAATTATGAAGTCTTAGAAAAATATGCTAAAAACTTAGTTGAATTAGCTAGACAGGGAAAAATTGACCCTATCATAGGTAGAGATAGTGAAATTAGAAGAGCTATTCAAATTATCTCTAGAAGAACTAAAAATAATCCTATCCTTATTGGAGAACCTGGTGTAGGTAAAACTGCAATAGCTGAGGGATTAGCTCAAAGAATTTTAAATGGTGACGTACCAGAGTCATTAAAAGGTAAAACTATCTACTCTCTAGATATGGGAGCTCTAATAGCTGGGGCAAAATTTAGAGGTGAATTTGAAGAGAGATTAAAAGGTGTTTTAAAAGAGGTGGAAACTTCAAATGGTAATATTATTCTATTTATTGATGAGATCCACACTATAGTTGGTGCTGGAAAAACTGATGGAGCTATGGACGCAGGTAACATCTTAAAACCTATGCTTGCAAGAGGAGAGGTTAGAGTTATTGGTGCTACAACTATTGACGAGTACAGAAAATATATTGAAAAGGATCCAGCTCTTGAAAGAAGATTCCAAATTGTATTAGTTAATGAACCTACTGTTGAAGACACTATATCAATATTGAGAGGACTTAAAGAAAAGTTTGAGATGTATCACGGAGTTAGAATTTCTGATGGTTCTATTGTTGCTGCTGCCACTCTAAGTAATAGATATATCACTGATAGACAGCTTCCTGATAAGGCTATTGACCTTATAGATGAAGCTGCTGCTATGATCAGAACTGAGATTGATTCTATGCCAGCTGAACTTGATGAGCTTACTAGAAAAAGTATGCAACTTGAGATTGAAAAGGAAGCCTTAAAAAAAGAGACTGATACAGCTTCTAAAGAGAGATTGGAAAATCTTGAAAAAGAGTTAGCTGAGATAAACTCTAAAAAATCTCTTTTAAAATCTCAATGGGAACTTGAGAAAAAAGATATTACTAAGGTAAAAGAGATCAAAGAGAAGATTGAAAAAGTTAAACTTGAAATGGAACAAGCTGAAAGAAACTATGATTTAACTAAACTTTCAGAGTTAAAATATGGTAAACTTGGTGAGCTTGAAAGACAATTAAAAGAGCAACAAGACAAACTTGATGAAGCTTATGGAAGTAGTGGACTTTTAAAACAAGAGATTACTTCTGATGAGATTGCAGATATTGTATCTAAATGGACAGGTATACCTGTATCAAAACTTGCCGAAACTGAAAAAGAAAAAATATTAAATCTTGAAACTTCTCTAAAAGAGAGAGTAAAAGGTCAAGATGAGGCTGTAAAAGCTGTTGCTGATACTATGATCAGATCAAGAGCTGGACTTAAAGATGCTAACAGACCAATGGGATCATTCATCTTCTTAGGACCAACTGGGGTAGGTAAAACTTACTTGGCTAAATCTCTAGCTTATAATCTTTTTGATAGTGAGGATTCAGTTATTAGAATAGATATGAGTGAATATATGGATAAATTCTCTACTACTAGACTTATTGGTGCACCTCCAGGATATGTAGGTTATGAAGAGGGTGGACAACTTACTGAAGCTGTAAGAACAAAACCTTATTCAGTAATACTATTTGACGAGATTGAAAAAGCTCATCCTGATGTGTTCAACATTCTATTACAAGTGCTTGATGATGGTAGATTGACAGATGGACAGGGAAGAGTTGTAGACTTCAAGAATACATTGATTATTATGACTTCTAATATTGGAAGTAGCTTAATTCTTGATGATATCAATTTGAGTGAAGCTACAAAAGAGAGAGTACTAGATCAATTAAAAGCTAACTTTAGACCTGAGTTTTTAAACAGGGTTGATGAGATAATTACTTTTAAAGCTCTTGATCTTGCTTCTATTAAAGATATAGTTAAACTTGCTCTTAAATCTGTTGAAGATAAGTTAAAAGATAGATATATTCAACTTAACTTCTCTGATGAGGTTGTAGAATATCTAGCTGAAAATGCTTATGAACCTCAATATGGAGCAAGACCACTTAGAAGATATATACAAAAAGAACTTGAAACAACACTTGCTAAACTTATCCTTTCTAATCAGATAAAAGAGAGAGATACTGTTGATGTTGTACTTGAAAATAATGAGATCACTTTTAAAGTGAGATAATAGAAAAACCAGAGGTTGTAACTATGACCTCTGGCTTTATTTTACTTATAATAAATTTTCCGCTATTCTCATAAAGTTTTCATAAGCAATCTTTCTTATATCACTTTCACTGTACTCTCTTCTTCTTAATTCCTCAATTACAGCATAAGCTTTTGAAGCATTTTCCAGTCCTTTTGGATTTATATCCTCCTCTTTTTTCTCTGGATTCAAATACTCACAAAAATCAAAACCTAGTGCTACATGTTTTACTCCTACAAGAGAGATAATATACTCTATATGATCTACATATTTTTCTAAATTCTGTCTAGCTGGATCAATAGCCACAAATCCTTTATAAGCATTTACTCCTATTATTCCATCTCTACTTGCAATAGCTTTAATCTGCTCATCAGTAAGATTTCTCTTATGTTTGCATAGAGAATATGCATTTGAGTGTGAAGCTATTATCGGTTTAGTTGTATTGTTAAAGATATCCCAAAATGTTTTTTCATTGGCATGAGAAACATCAATAATCATACCTAATTTCTCCATTTTTTTAACAGCCTCTAACCCAATATCAGTAAGTCCTCTATTCTCATCTCCACCTACTCCTGTAGCTAAGTCATTCTCCTCGTTCCAAGTAAGTGATGCATGTCTAAATCCCAACTCATATAGAGTATCCAACCAATCCAAATTTTTACCAATAGCTCTTAATCCCTCTATTCCCATAAGAACATTTAATTTTTCCTCTACTAACCCTCTATTAAAATCTCCTTTTTTCTTGATTATATTAAAAAGTTCAGGATTATTTTTTATCTCATGGATAGTGGAATTGACTAAATGTAACATCTCTTTTACATCATCTTGCCCCTCTTCATAACCAAGATACGCTATGAATATACCTCCCATTATATTTCCAGATCTCATTCTATCCAAATGATATCTCTCTACAATTCTCTCTTCTCCCAACTTTCTTTTTTTTGCTACATCATACCAAATATCTGCATGACCGTCAAACATCTTCATAGTTGTCCCTCCTAAATCTATTTAAAAGAAAATTATCTCTGCCTCTGCCTCATACCAAGGTCCCTCTTCATCTTCTCCCTCAGTTACAAAAAATTCTACCTGAACATCTTCAAGAGTTATTCCCACAGAGTTTAGCTCCTCATCTTGAAAAAACTCTATTTTCTTGAACTTTGTATTCTCAATTCTTTCAGCTATATCCTCTCTTGTTTCACACAGTTCTATTAAATCCTCTTCCAATGTGTAACCTCTCTTTTCAAACTCTTTTGCTATTGTTCCCAATTTTTTTGTTAATTTTTCACTTAACATATTTCCTCCTACTTAAACTTAAAAATCGTCTTCACTCTTTTTATTTTTTTCACTATTGAAAGAATTAATTTAATTTTCTTCATTTCAAAAGGTATTCTGTCTAATGCCCTTTCCATCTGCCTCTCTATCTCAGCCTCTGACATATTTCTCTTCAAATCTCTTCTCCTTATATTCTTTATATTAGATATTATATAATATATTTTTATTCTTGAAAACACTATTTTATAAATTCTCTTTTAAACAACTCTAGAATATGGTATAATCATCTAGGGAGTAATTCACAGTTTATTTACTTATAGTAAGGGAGTTGAAATGTTTTTTATTGGAGTTTTAGGAATAGGTAATAAAAATAAAAATTTGGGTACTGTTTCATTTAAATGTACTGGATGTATTAGTGAGACATTTTCTCTAATGGAGTTATCTCGAACTTTTGATATTTTTTTTATTCCAATTTTTAAATATTCAAAAGAGTATATAATTATTTGTAATAGTTGTAAGAGTGTTTACAAATTAAAAAAGAGTTCTATTTTAAAAGTTTTAGAATCTAAAAATGTAGAGTATGAAGATATTGAAAATATTATATTAGAAACGAATACCTGTCCTCATTGTGGTACAAGTATAGCGAGAGATTTTTCTTATTGTCCTAAATGTGGGAAAGCTTTAAAGTAAATTATTTTTTGGAGGTAGGTACCGTTGATATTAACAGCATTAAAAGGAGTCGTTACTGGATTAATACTATCATTACCCTTTGGACCTATAGGAATATACTGTATGGAAAAAACATTAATAGAAAATCAACGAAAAGGGTATATATCAGCTTTAGGTATGGTTACAGTTGATGTAATTTATGGATTAACGGCTTTGCTTTTTATTACTCGTGTAGAAGACATTATAGTAAAATTTGAATCTTTTTTACAAATTATTGTAGCTTTTTTTCTAATGTTTGTGGGTTGGAAAAAATTAGAGAAAAAAGTAAAAATAAAAAAAATAGAGTGTACTCCAGCTGGAATGATCAAAGATTATTTTACAACTTTTTTCTTAGCACTAGCTAATATTTCTAGTATTTTTACAATACTAGTTATTTTTACAACTTTAAAAGTATATGGTGAAGATGTTGACTTAGTAGCCCCATTCATTGCCTTTGGTATATTTGCTGGAGGAGCTGTTGAGTGGTTTATCACTACCTACATCATCTCTAAATGTACTAGAGTTTTAAACGAAGATAAATTGATTAAGATTTCAAAAATTTCAGGAGGGTTAATCTTTGTTGGAGGAGTAATAACTCTAGCATTAACTCTTATTAAGTTTTTTTAGAAAAAGGAAGGTTTGTTATAAATGGAAAATTTAAATAAAGACTTTGAAAAATACTTAGTCTACAATGAAAACAATAAAAATATAAAGATTGCTGTAGCTATGAGTGGAGGAGTAGATAGCTCTACAGTAGCTTATATTTTAAAAAAACAGGGATATGATCTGATTGGTATAACTATGAGAACTTGTACCCCTGAAGATGAAGATGCAAAAAGAGTATGTGAAGATTTAGGAATACCTCACTATGTTTTAGATGCTACAAAAGAGTTTCATAACACTGTAATGAACTATTTTGTAGATGAGTACATGAATGGTAGAACTCCTAATCCTTGTATGGTATGTAATAAGCATATTAAGTTTGGTATGTTGATTGACTTTGCTCGTTCAAAGGGGGCAAACTTTATGGCTACTGGTCACTATACACAGCTGAAAGATGGAATTTTAGCTATGGGAGATGACCCTAATAAGGATCAGGTTTACTTCCTATCTCAAATAAAAAAAGAGAATTTAAAATATCTAATGTTCCCAATTGGTGATTTGGAAAAACCTAAGGTTAGAGAATTGGCTGAAATTCTAGGTGTTAGAGTTTATGCTAAAAAAGATTCTCAAGAGATCTGTTTTGTAGAAGATGGGAAATTAAAAGAGTTTCTTTTGGAAAAAACTAAAGGAAAAGCCGGAAAAAAAGGGAATATTGTCACTGTTGATGGTAAAGTTTTAGGTCAACACAACGGATTATCTTTCTATACAATTGGACAAAGAAAAGGCTTGGGAATATCTCAAGAAAAACCTCTCTATGTTATCAAACTAGATGGAAAGACTAATAGTGTTATTGTTGGTGATAATGAGATGTTATTCAAAGATGAGTTAGAAGCTAAGGATATAAACTTAATCTCTGTAAACTCATATGAAGATCTTGACGGAATAGTTTGTTGGGCAAAAACTCGTTCAAGAGATAAATTACATAAGTGTATTTTAGAAACACTAAAAAATGGAAATTTAAAAGTTAAATTCTTAGAAGATAAAGTTAGAGCTGTAACTCCAGGGCAAGGAGTAGTTTTCTATGATAAAAATAAAAAGGTTTTAGGAAGTGGATTTATAATTTAATTAAAATAGAGGGGGAAACTTATGACAATAAAAAAAGTTAGGTACTATTATTTTAGCCCTACAAACACAACTAAAAAAGTGGTAGAAAAGATAGCCGAAGGACTTGGAGTAGAGATGATAGAGGAAAATATTACCTTTATTGACAACAACAAACCAAGTTACGATAATGATGAGGATACTTTAGTAATTGTTGGTGTCCCTGTCTATGCTGGTAGAGTTCCTCAAGTGATACTCCCTACTTTAAACAACATTAAAGGAACTAGCCTAGCTATCCCAATTGTGGTATATGGTAACAGAGCCTATGAAGATGCACTAGTTGAGTTAGAAGATATTCTAAAAGATAATGGTTTCTCTATCTTGGCTGGTGGTGCTTTTATAGGTGAACATTCATATAGTAAGAAAGTTGGAACAAATAGACCCGATACAGAAGATTTAGAGATAGCCCTAGAATTTGGAAAGAAGATAAGAGAAAAATTAGAGAGAAACGATCTTTCTCAACCTACTCTCCCTGGAAATCGTCCATACAAACAGGGAATGCCTAAACTTCTATTTACACCTATGGCTAATAACAACTGTGTCTATTGTAGAAAGTGTTGGATAGTGTGTCCTGTAAAGGCAATTGATCCTAGAAAACCTGATATTGTTGAAGTTGAAAAATGTATACATTGCTATGCTTGTATCAAAATTTGTACTTTCAATGGTAGAGAGGTTTTTAATAATCCTATTCAACCTATTATTGATATGCTTGAAACTAAGTATATTGAGAGAAGAGAAGCAGAGATATATCTGTAATTGCTAATGTTATAAATAAAAGAGATTATATTAAAATAAGGGAATGGTAAAAGATGAGAAAAATAGAGAATTTTGAATTAGAAAAAAGATATGAAGATGAAGATGAGATTGATTTAGTTGATCTTCTAAAAACGATTATAAGAGAAAAAAATACAGTTATTTCTATGGTTATTTTATCTATAGTTTTAGCATTTGGATTTATTTTCTATAAAAATAATAGCTCTCATAACTATGGAGTTAATATTTCAGTTTCTACAAATATAAGTAATATATTGTCTCTATATGACTTCAAAGATAATACAATCAATACTGAAAATGAAAAAAATAATAAATTAGATAATAATACAATTAATAATGATATTACTACAATTTTAGAAAAATCATTTTTACCTTTAATTGATCTTCAAGAAGATGGAGTTACTGCTTTAAACTCTGAAAATATTCAAGAGATAAAAGATATTTTAAAAGAGAAGTATGATTTTATAAAGATTATAGATGTTAAAAAACAGGAGTATAAGCTTTTTACTAAAGTAAAAGCTAAAGATATCAATACTTTAACAGATAAGATTACAGAGATAACACAAAAAGATATGAACTACTTAAATGATGAATTTGATAAAAATTTATCAGAACTTATCATCACTTATGATAGAGATCTTGATAAGACACTTGACCAAATTAAAATTTCAAATGAAAAAGTTATGAATGTAATCAAAGAGAATTTTAAAGAATCTTCAAAAGAAAATTTAAATACAAATCTCTCTATAATAGATCCAATACTATACACTCAATATCAGCAAGAGATTAAAACTTTAAATAATCTTTATTCAAAAGTTGCTATACTAAATAGTATAAAAGAAAACTCTAAAAATATCCTATCTTTTTCTGGAGAAAATAAAATAGTTTCCATTACTTTAGATGAACTAAATTCTGAAAAAGGAGTTAGTAATAAGCTAATTCTTCTTATTGGAGCTGTTTTAGGAGTATTTTTAGGAATCTTTGTAGCTGTTGTAAAAACTCCTATTATAAATATTTTCAAAGAGATCAAAGAGGAAAATAAATAATTATTAAAAATTTAAAAGAGCAAGTTAGCAAAAGCATATAATGAGCCTAGCTATACTTGCTCTTTTTTCTTAATCCTTTATCAATTCAAATAGTTTTTGTGCTGCCTTAAGTGGTCCATCTTTCTCCATACCTTTTATTCCTAACTGAGTTTTTATCTCTCCCACTTTAACACCCTTATTAAACATCTCTCTAAAGAATCTTTCAATTAAGATATTAGTTTCTTCCTGTTTCTGTACAGGTCCAAATGGATTAGCAAAGTATGAATCCACTATTCCAACCTCACTTGTAGTTCCCTTAGCCATTCTCCTTCCAGCCTTAAATACTTCAATAGCTTCACTAGGAGTAGAGAAAAATTCCAACTCATTATCCTCTACCTTATCATAGTTATTAGCATAGAAAAAGAAATCTATTGGATAACCTTTCATAATATCACTATAAGAAGCTATTGGAATTATAATTCTTGAGTTTTTCTTATCTGGGTTCATAAATATACTTCTATCTATCTCTTTATAAGCATAGCCAGTATCTAAGTCATCTAATCTTACAAATGCCCCTATCTCTGTACCTATTCCCAAAGGAGCTCCATTTTTAGGATTCAATATCAATGTTCCCATATCATCAAATATTACTTTCATATCCTTTACATACTTCTCACTCAGATTTCTAAATGCTTCCAAACTCTCTGATTTTCCAGCTCCACTATCCCCCATTATCACTATGTTATAGTTCTTTCCATTTTTCATTATAACATGTACCATAGCTCCATGTATTGGCAGTCCACCTTTTTTTATCATTCTTATATTATGAAGAGTTAGTATCATCTTTTTCATATATCCAAAATAATCTATATCCTCACCATAATTAGCATAACCAACCAACATATCATTCTCTTTATCGTCATAGAAAACTGTCTTCATCTCTCTATCATAATCTTTTACTCCGTACATATATACAATATCTGGCTTTCTATTCTTGTACTCCTCTTCTCTAGCCAATTCAAATAGATTACATAGTGCCACTCCTTGTGACATAAAAGATCTATTAAAATATACAAAAGCTAAAGATTCTCCAACTTTTGCTGGATAACAAAACCAGTTCTCTTCATTTATGCATACCTCTTTCAAAGGATTCTCAAACACTTCTTGGAATATCCCTGTTCTTGTATTTCTCTTAGGATATGTTATAAATGGTGGCTGAAGTATCACAGTTTCAATAAATGGTATTCTCTCTAAAACTGAATATTCTGCTGGACAGTTTCTATTCATATCATTCAATATAATTCCAGCATTTATCCCAGCACTCAACTGTCTATATACTCTATGTTTATACCCCATTATAGTCTCTTCTATTTGACGATAAGTACTCAATATCAGATTTTTAAAATTATTTATAGCTTCAATAAAGTTTACATTTTGAAGTCCTTCCCCCTTTTTACTATTTCTCACAATTGCATATCTCTCATACCTTCTCCAGAATGTGTAAAGATTCTCTATAAACTCTATCAATGTATTCCTATCTTCCAATAATTTACAGTATTTCTCATCTAATTTAGCCAGCTCATCAGCTTCTAAAACTATTAACAGTTTAAATAATTTTGTAATCTCCTGAACTAAATTACTATTTTTTCCACAACAATCCTTTATATAGATATATACAGGTGTCTCTTTTTTTTCAATTTTTTCAATAAAAGCTGTAAGAACTCTTTTAAATCCATCACTATCTAATAGTGACTCCGAATTATTACAATATTTTACTGTAAAGTTAACTGTTATACTATTTCTATTGATCGTTGCTTCTTGTCTCATTTTTATCCCTCCTCAGCTATTTTTATGAATATACTTTAGCACAGAACTAATCTATTTGTCAATAATTTTATAATTATTTTTTCATTTTTATATTTTTATAAAAATTATTTTTTATACAAAGCTAAAAAAAGAGATTTTAACCCTTGAGTCACAGTTAAAACCTCTCTATTCTTATCTATTCTCTCTTATCTCCTTTATATTCCCATTTTCCATTACAACTATTCTATCAGAGATTTTATTTACAAAATCAATCTCGTGACTCACTATTACCATAGTCATATCAGTTGTATCCTTTAAATTTTGAATTACATTTAAAACCTCATTTACCATATCTGGATCTAAAGCTGAAGTAGGCTCATCAAAAAGTAAAACCTCTGGATTTTTTGCCATTGCTCTAGCTATTGCTACCCTCTGTTTCTGTCCTCCAGATAGTGCCTTCGGATAGAAATCTGCTCTCTCTTTCAATCCAACTTTTTCCAACAACTCAAGCCCCACTCTCTTAGCCTCCTCTTTTGATATCTTATCAACTATAACTAAAGACTCCATTATATTTTGTAGAGCTGTCTTATGTGGAAAAAGATTAAAGTTTTGGAATACCATTCCCATCTTCTTTCTATCTGGTGTCTCTATGCTCCCACCATCTATCTTTTCAAGTCCAATCATACATCTCAAAAGAGTTGATTTTCCACCACCAGATGCTCCTATTATTGAGATTACCTCTCCTTTTTCTATATCCAAGTTTACACCTTTTAATATTTTTACATCATTATCATAGTTTTTATATAGATCTCTTATCTTTATAATCATTATATCATCACCTTTTTTTCCATTCTTTTAAAGAAAATTACTACAACTGTTGATAGAACTAAATATACCCCAGCACAGATTATAAATGGAGTTATTGAAAAATCCCTAGTCACTATCTCTCTTGAGTTTCTTAATATCTCTGCCATTCCTATTGCTGATACTAAAGATGTATCTTTTATAAGAGCAATAGCCTCATTTCCTAGTGGTGGCAAAGCTGTAATTAAAGCTTGAGGAATTATTATTCTTCTCATAGTCTGCCAATAATTCATACCTAAAACCTTTGCAGCTTCATATTGTCCCTTATCTATTCCCAATATACTTCCTCTGAATATCTCACAAAAATATGCTGTATAGTTAATTATAAATGTAAGAGATGCTGCTGTAAAAGGAGATAGTGTAATTCCTATTACAGGTAATCCATAATATACAAAGAATAGTTGTAGCAATAGAGGTGTTCCTCTAAATATCCAAGTATATATCTGTATTCCATTGTTTACTATGCTATTTTTTGATATTCTTCCCAATGATAATATCACACCTAAAGGTAGTGAAAAAACCATTGTTACTATGTATAATTTTACTGTCAATCCCAATCCCTGTAATATATATAATATGTTCTCTTCCATTCCTATCTCCTTTTAATCTCTATTATTTTCCTAGCCATTTCTCTTTGATCTTATCAAATGTTCCATCTGCTCTCATCTCATCAAGTTTTTGGTTAATCTCGTCAGTCAAAGCCTTATCCTGTTTTCTTAGTGCCACTCCATATCCCTCTTCTGCTAGATTTTCAACTGAATAGTTCAATGTTGATTTTTTCTGATTATAGTACTTTCCAGAAACTTCATCCATAACTACAGCATCCAATCTTCCCGCTTCCAAATCCATAAGAGCTTCTACATTAGTTGCATATTTTTTTAACTCTTTAATCTGACTCTTAATGTCACTATCCTCAACAGCTTGAGCTCCAGAACTTCCCAACTGTACTCCTACAACTTTTCCAGCTAAATCTGCTGTTGTCATTGTTCCACTATCTTTTCTTGAGAATATTATCTGGTTATTACTTAAATATGCTTTAGTAAATAGCACCTGTTTCTCTCTTACTGGAGTGATTGTCATTCCATTCCATACCATATCTATATTTTTACTTCTCAAATCAAATATGATAGCATCCCACTCACAAGGTCTGAATTTTGCCTCTACTCCCATTCTATTAGCTACCTCTTTAGCTAAATCTATATCAAATCCAACTATCTCTCCATTCTCATCTCTATAACCCATAGGTGCAAATGTGGCATCTAATCCAACTGTAAAATATCCCTTTTTCTTCACATCTTCCAAAGATCTATCAGCTCCAAAAGAAGTTACAACCAAACTTAGCATCATCACCATAGTTATTATAATTTTTTTCATCTCTATACCTCCTAAAATAATTAATAAAAAAAGCCATCTGTTTTTATCCAGATGGCTAACTAAATTATGAAATCTTTTGTTTTACCATCATAGACACATTCTCAATTGCACGTCAATTAGAGTCTGTATCTATGAATCAATCTTCACAAAACAAACTCTCTACCTATGATGGTGATGATGAACTGTTTTTAAATTTAGTAAAACAAAACTCTTTTTCATAATAATCTCCTTTTTAATTTTTTATATGTTGTTATGATACACCCATATTAAATATTTGTCAATCTTTTTTTATCTAAACTTGATCTCTCCATTCTCTAGTGACTCTACTACAGCTAGAGATTCAACTCTCAATCCTTGATCTTGTAATAGCTTTTCTCCACCTTGGAATCCTTTAGTAACAGCTATTCCTACACCCATTACCTTAGCTCCAGCTTGGTCTACTAACTCTTTTAACCCTAGTACAGCATTTCCCATAGCTAAAAAATCATCTATTATCAAAACTCTGTCCTCTGGATTTAAAAAATCTTTTCCTACACAGATAGTATACTCTTTATTTTTAGTAAAAGAGTAAACCTTTGATGTATAAAAATCTGACATTGTAGAAGGTACTCTCTTCTTAGCAAATACCAAAGGAACATTAAGAACATATGCAGCTGCTAATCCAACAGCTATTCCTGAAGCTTCTATTGTAAGAATCTTATTTATCTCTACCCCTTCAAATCTCTTTTTAAACTCTTCTCCCATTTTCATCATCAAAACGGGATCGATTTGGTGATTTAAAAAATTATCTACTTTCAAGATTTTTGAATCAATTGTTTTTCCCGTATTTAAAATATAATCTTTTAATAATTTCATCTGAAATAAGCCTCCAATATTTACTTCTAAATTAATGATATTTGTATATTATATCACAATCTACAATTATTTTGAATACATTTCCCAGAATAATTTTTCACTAGTTATAGGTAGACTTCTAACTCTTGATTTTGTTGCCTTATATATTGCATCAGCTATTGCTGGAGCTGGTGTATTTATAACTACCTCACCTATTGATTTAGCTCCAAATGGTCCTGTTGGTTCATTTGAGTAACTGAACAACACCTCTACTTTTGGTCCTAAATCCTTTCTTGAAGGTATCTTATACTGCATCAATGTATCTTGTAAAAGTTTTCCATTTTTATCAATAGTTATCTCCTCAGTAAGTGCTAATCCTATCCCCTGAGCTATTCCCCCCTCTACCTGTACTCTTGCTAGAGCTGGGTTAATTGGTGTTCCACAATCAGCAACTGAAAGGAAATCAACTACATTAGTTTCTCCTGTTAATGTATCCACTTCAACTTCTGCAAAACTAGCTATAAATGGTGGTGGTGAATTTTCTCCTCCCCAAGTTCCTGTTGTAGTTATCTGATTTTTCCCTTCAAATCCTACACTTCTTATAGCTATCTCTTTTAAAGTCAATCTTGTTCCATCTTTAGCTTCAACATACTCTCCAGTATATTGCAATTCATCTATATCTTTATTCATAAGTTTAGAAGCTGAAGCTAAAATCTCTTTTTTCATCTTTTCACAAGCTATTATAACAGCATTTCCTGTTACATATGTCCCACTTGAAGCATATGCTCCCGGGTCATAAGGTGATACATCTGTATCTGCTGCATTCAATACTATCTTATCCATTGGAACTTCCAATATTTCAGCTGCCATCTGAGTTAGAACAGTATCACAACCTTGTCCCATATCTGTTACACCTATCATAAGTGTAAAATCTCCACTATCGTGGAATTTTACAGTTGCTGATCCTGTATCTAAACCTGCTATTCCTGACCCTTGCATAGTTACAGCCATTCCTGAAGCTCTGACTTTTCCATTTCCCATATCTACTACTTTTCTATTTTTCCAATCAAAAGCCTCTTTTCCAATTTGGATACATTTTTTTATATCTCCACTTACAGTTTCAGATTGATCAACTAAGTTTTTCATTCTAATCTCTGTTGGATCCATTCCCAATTTGTGTGCTAACTCATTGACAGCTGACTCCACAGCAAATGTCCCCTGAGTAGCTCCATATCCTCTGAATGCTCCCCCAACCATAGTATTCGAATAAACTATATCAGCCTTACATCTCATTGGGACTTTCTCATATAATGGGAATGTTTTATACACTACTAGAGATGTAACTGTTGGAGCATGTTCTCCATAAGCTCCTGTATTTGATAATACTTTTATATCTATAGCCTTTATATTTCCCTCTCTATCTGAACCAATTTTTACTGTTAATCTCATTCCATGTCTAGTATTTGAATAAGCTTGTGTCTCTTTTCTTGTATATATAATCTTAGATGGTTTTCCAGTTTTTAATGTTACAAAAGCTGTATATATCTCACATACAGAAGTTTGTTTCCCACCAAAACCTCCACCTAATTTTGGTTTGATAACTCTTATCTTACTACTTGGATAATCTAAGGCTCTAGCTAGATGTCTTCTAACATGAAAAGGTATCTGTGTAGAAGAGATTACTGTCAACCTTCCATATACATCAAAATATGAAGCTGATCTATATGTTTCCATCATTGCATGAATTTGAGGTTGTGTGTAGTAAGTGTTTTCAATTATTACTTCACTTTCTGAAAATCCTTTCTCTACATCTCCCTTCTCCTGCAAATAAGAGGAAGCTAAGTTTCTTTTATTATCATAACCTATAGTGTCATAGTTTATATGTGCTCTATCTTTATGTACTAAAATATGTGAGTCCAAAGCTTTTTCATAGTCTACTACTGCCTCTAAAACTTCGTACTCCACCTTTATAAGCTTCATAGCCTTTTCAGCTGATTCTTCATCAACTGCTGCTACTATAGCTACAGGATCTCCCACGTATCTCACATATTCATCTAAAATTTTTCTATCATATGGAGATGGCTCTGGATAAGATTGTCCTGCCAATGTAAACATAGTTTGTGGTACATCTTTGTATGTATAAATTCCCTCTACTCCTGGAACTTTCAAAGCTATTGTTATATCTATGCTCTTTATCTTAGCATAGGCGTGAGGAGATCTTAAAAGCTTTACTATCAGATATTCTTGGTTTGCAACTAGATCTTCAGTATAGAATGGCTTTCCTGTAATAAGACCTATTCCATCTATTTTTTTCATCTCTTTATTTACAAATCTCATTATCTTTTCTCTGCCTCCATAAAGTTTTTAATAGCTCTAAGTTGAGATATATATCCACTACATCTACATAGGTTTCCATTTAAATAGTGTAAAATCTCCTCATCTGTCGGATTCTCATTCTCTTTCATAAGAGCCAATACTGTCAATGTAAATCCTGGAGCACAATATCCACACTGTTCTGCTCCCTCTGCTGCCATAAATTCTGCAAATCTTTTTGCTTCCTCCTGACAACCCTCAATAGTTGTTATTTTTTTCCCTTGAGCTCTCACTGCTAGAGTACTACAAGAGAGTACAGGTTTCTCCTCTACAAGAACTGTACATAGACCACAAGAGCCTGTATCACAACCTCTCTTTACACTTAAATAACCCAACTTTCTCAATACATCAAGTAAATATTCGTCAGGAGATATTGAGATCTCTCTCTTTCTTCCATTCACATTAAGAGTTAATATCATTATAATACCTCCTGAATTGCTCTTTTTACAAGATTTTTAGAAACAGCTCTTCTATATTCAGCTGTTCCTCTCATATTACTTCCAAAACTAATCTCTTCACTCATAGCTTCACAAGCTCTATCTATTATCTCTTCTGTTCTCTCATTATTATTTAAAATCTCCATAGCTCTATAAGATAATACAGCTTTTCCAGGTCTTACTCCAATAGCTACTCTTATCTTATCATCAATCTTAGTTACACAAGTATTTGTTATAGCATAATCTGTCTTACTCTTTCTAATACTTTGGAAAGATCCTCTTCCCTCTTTTTTTATCTTGATCTCCACCAAAATATCTCTTCTTAGGCTCTCCTCTTTCAAATACTCCTCCAAAGAGATCTCTCCACCTTTGTATAAAACAACAGTGGAATCCATTGCTAATAGAGTTGGAATTAAATCTGAAAATCCATATTTAGAAAATACAGTAGCTCCTACTCTGACATTACTTCTAAACTGTACTCCCAATATTCCTCTCACACATCTATCCAACACTCCATCAAATAGTTGTTGAGTAATTTCATTTATCTCTAAATCTCTAAAACTTGCCATTGCTCCTATATGAATACAAGTTTCTCCCTCTTTTATATAGTCCAATTCAAGATTAGATAGATCAATAGCTGTATTATAGGCTACATTCCCCATTCTTAAATAAGAGGTTCCCCCCAATATAATATTTTTTTTATTTTTTAATAGTTCATCATAAGCTTCTTCCAAAGAAGTTACAGCTATATAATTTTTAAAGCTAAACAAAACTAACCTCCTAATAACTAATAAATTTATGCTTTTATTTTGTTCTCTTCTACTTTTTTATTATCTAACTCTTCATCTAAAGGTAGTATTAAATTTAATATTACTGCTATAGATCCTGAAACAACTATTCCAGATCCCCCAAATATAAGTCTTATACTCTCTGGGAAATTATTTAATGCTGCTGGAACATTTCCCAATCCATAACCTAGTCCTAAAGAAACTGAAAGTATTAAAGCGTTTCTTCCTTTTAATGGCTCCTTAGTTATAAGGTTAATTCCAGATATTGAGATCATAGCAAATACCATTACCAAACTTCCTCCAATTACACTTGGTGGAACTATTGAAAGTATCGCTCCTACTTTTGGAATAAAAGCTCCTAAGATTAAGAATGCTGCCCCTACCCCTACTACAAATCTACTCATAACTCCTGTCATTGTCACAAGTCCAGTATTTTGACTGAATGATGTAGTTGGCAATATTGAGAAACTAGCTGCTATACAACTTCCTATTCCATCAGCTAATATTCCTCCAGATAACTCTCTATCTGTCAACTCTCTATTAGCACCACCCATAGTAACTCCAGACATATCTCCTACTGTTTCAACAGCTGATACTATATACATCATTACCATTGCCAAACAAGCATCTAGGTGAAAAGTTAATCCATATGTAAATGGTCTTGGAACATTGAAATATCCAGCTGTAGCTATGCTTGATAAATCTACTTTTCCCATAAATATAGCCACTATAAATCCAACTACTGTACCTATAAACATAGATCCTGTACTTGTAATCCCCTTTGTGAACTGTTTAAAATAAATAACTGTAATTAAAACAATCATTCCTAAAGTTAAGTTTGAAAATGAACCAAAATCTGCTGCTCCTACTCCTCCAGCAAAATTTGATACACCAACTGGTAATAGTGATAATCCAATAGATAAAACAATAACTCCAGTTACAACTGGTGGGAAGTATCTTCTTATTTTCTTTATAATCAATCCTATGAATGCTTCAAAAATTCCACCTACTAAGGCAGCTCCTAATATAGCTTCATATCCATATTGTAATCCAATTGAAAGTGCAACAGGTACAAAAGCAAAACTTGTACCAACAACGATAGGTAATTTGGCTCCGATAGGTCCAACAGTATATGCTTGTATCATAGTATTCACTCCAGCTACAAACATTGTACATTGAATTAGAAAAGTTTTTGTTTCAGACGGTAATTTTAGAGCTCCAGCTACTATTATTAACGGCGTGATATTACTTACAAACATGGCTAATACATGTTGTAATCCTAATGGTATAGCTTCTTTTAATGATGGAACTCCATCTAAGTGATAAGGTGATCTATTTCTCACTTTTTCCTCCTAAAAATTTTATTCTCATCTATCTGAATATATCTAGAAGTGAAATAGCAAAAAACTGATATTTAAAAATACCACAAAAGAATTTTACAATTTCAACTCATAGCGGGTTATTCTAATGGCAACCCGTAGAGACTCCTGACCATATTACAGGGATATATGAGTTTTTATTTATTATCATTTACCTTTAATATAACACATATTTCACAATAATTCAACTACTTTTTTAGAACTATTTATTCAATATAAATATTTTTCCTATTTATATATAAATTTAAATCCAATTTATAAACAACTTGTTTGTTTAGATCTCTTTTAAAGCCTCTTCAAATTCCTCTCTACTTATTCCATATCTATTTAATTTTGAAAGGAATTGTTTTCCATTTGAGTACCCTATACCTAATTTTCCACCAACTTTCTCTCTTCTCTCACTAGAAGTTGCCCCTCCAATTAGTCCACACTCCATTAGATACTCCACAGTAAAATTCTCCTGTAACTCCTCAGCCACAGTACATCTTGCCTTCTCAAGAGCTTTAATAATAGCCTCTGGTGATGCATTTTCAACTCCTACATCTCCATCTTTTGTCCCTTCACTTCTTCTTATATAAGCATCTTTTGCCTCTGGAAAAAATTTATGTATATATTTTCTAATTTCATCTCCAGCATAATCTGGATCTGTTAATATTATTATTCCTCTATTTTTTTCAGCTACCTGTATTCTTTCAATAGTACCTTTTTTTCTCACAGCAAAACCATTTACTTGAATTATCTCAGCATCAACAGCTGCTTTTACAGCAGAGATATCATCTCTTCCCTCTACTACTATGATCTCTTTTATAATTTTTTTCATTTTAACTCCTTGTTAAAAGGGGCTGTAATTTGTAACAGCCCCTAACTCTATAATTTTATCTTCTCATTAAAATATACTAAAAAATTTTTTAAATCTCTTGCTACATACTCCCAAGTGTGAGTCTCATTTTTACAAAGATAACCTATAAAGTTATACTTATGTTTTTTCATTCTTCTAACAGTGTCTAGCCACTGCTGTAACATCAGATGTGTCTCTACATCCTTTTCTCCTACACTTAGATAAAAATATCTATCTCTATATTTTGATTCAGGTAATCTTTTAGTCAATGTATAAGGATCCTCTTTTAAAATCTTATACCCCCACGAACCAAAAACTCTTAGAAAATGTAGTTTATCTTCATTTGTAAAAAGTTGTTTGGGTATGTATAAGAAATTAAAAATTCTAATAACCCTTCTATTAACACTCATTCTCACTATGCTTGTAGCTCCTGAGAAACTTCCAATCACCTTAAATATATCCAGATTCTTAAGTCCCAATTTAAAGGCTCCATAACCTCCCATTGAAAATCCTGCTATTCCAAATTGAGATTTTGGAAACTCTTGCTTTAATTCACTTAACAATCCTTTTACTAGAGACTCCTCATATCTATTGTGTCTATCTCTATAGAAGTTTGTATACCAAGACATTCCATTACAACCAGAGTTTATAAGTACGATATTCAATTTATCTATCTTCCCCTGATCTAAAAGAGTAAGATAATTCTCTCTTATTCTTCCTCTCTCTAACCAATCATTTGAAGAATCTCTAAGTCCGTGAAGTAAAATTAAGCATGGAAGATCATCTCTTTTCTCATCTGAATTTTTTATCACTACATACTCTAACTCCTCAGTTATATGTTCATTTTTTAAGATTTTCCTCTCCATCACCAATCTTTTTTTCAGATCTTCTGGAGATATTCTGCTATAATCAAAATCTTGATTCTCTATATAGGTTACCTCTTCAAAGGACAATACTCTACGTATCTTCCTTGAAAGTTTAAATGCATAGGGGTAGGTTACTACATAAAATAGTAACCCCAATCCTGCTAAGATTATAAAAAATTTTATCATAAATTCCTCTTAATTAAAATTCTGCGTTATTTGGTGTTCTAGGGAAAGGAATTACGTCACGGATATTTGTCATTCCTGTAATGTACATTATTATTCTTTCAAATCCTAGTCCATATCCAGAGTGTGGGAAGCTTCCAAATCTTCTTAAGTCTAAATAGAACTCATAATCTTCTGGTCTCATTCCTAACTCTACTATTCTATTTTCTAATATCTCTAAACTATCCTCTCTTTGAGAACCACCAATTATCTCTCCAATTCCAGGAGCTAAAAGGTCCATAGCTCTAACTGTTTTCCCATCTGGATTAAGCTTCATATAGAAAGCTTTAATATCTTTTGGATAATCAGTTAAGAACACAGGTTTTTTGAAATACTCTTCAGCTAAGAATCTCTCATGCTCACTTTGTAAGTCAATTCCCCACTCAACTGGGTAATCAAACTTCTTACCTGATTTTAATAGTATATCTATAGCTTCTGTATATGTAAGTCTTCCAAACTCATTGTTTAATACGTTGTTTAACTTATCAAATAATCCTTTTTCTATGAAGTTGTTGAAAAATTCCATCTCTTCTGGACATTGTTCCATTACGAATCTAATAATATATTTTACCATTGATTCTGCTAATTCCATATTTGCTTCTAAGTCAGCAAAAGCAATCTCAGGCTCTATCATCCAGAACTCAGAAGCGTGTCTAGCTGTATTAGAGTTCTCTGCTCTAAATGTAGGTCCAAATGTATAGATATTTCTAAAAGCTGAACAGAAAGTCTCTCCACTTAATTGTCCACTTACTGTTAAGTTAGTCTCTTTACCAAAGAAATCTTTACTGTTATCTATGCTTCCATCCTCTTTTTTAGGTAGGTTATTCATATCTAGAGTTGTTACTCTGAACATCTCTCCTGCACCTTCACAATCAGATCCTGTTATGATTGGAGTATGTACATATACAAATCCGTTCTCTTGGAAAAACTTGTGTATTGCATAAGCAACTACAGATCTTACTCTGAATACTGCTGCAAAAGTATTTGTTCTTGGTCTTAAGTGTGCTTTTGTTCTTAAATACTCGAAAGTATGTCTTTTATTTTGTAAAGGATAATCTAAGTCAGCTTTTTGAAATACATTTATCTCTTCTGCTACTATTTCAAAAGCTTGTCCAGCACCTTGTGATTTTACTAATTTTCCTTTTACCTCTATTGTAGAGATTATTGATAGACGTGAAATCTCTTCAAAGTTTGCCAATCTTGTATCAAATACAACTTGAACTCCCTTAAAGAATGAACCATCATTGATTTCAATAAAACCAAAGTTCTTCTGATCTCTTATCTTTTTTACCCAACCTGTTACTACTACTTCTTTGTCCAGGTATTTTTCTGTTTCTCTAAATAGAGATTTTACTGTAACTTTTTCCATTGTATATGCCCCCATAAACTATATTATCTTAATTTTTCCTTTGTTTTCAACTTCTCCATCTACGATCTTTATATTGTCTAGATGACCTCTAACTTGAGCTTTGAACTGCTCTAAGTAAAGTTGTCTATATTTTTGTCTCTCTTCTTTTTCTGCTTCAGTCAACTCTCTTTCCTTAGCTATTTTAGAAAAATAATTGACTTTTGCAATGATATCTTTCATTTCCATATTACTTCTCCTATGTTTAAATATATAATACAGAATATTATATCACTTTTTGTATATATAAATCAACTTTTTTTACTAAGACTAGATATTTAGATATTTTTTTACATCTTTTTTATCGAATTTAAATACAGGCATACCACTTGAATACGGTGATAAATCATACTCATGGAATACAAATACAACATTATCTCCTTCAAAATACACTACGGCATTAGCTATATTAGCTTCACAGTTATCGAAGAACATCACTTCATCACCATTAGTGTTTAAAACCTTATCCTTATTTTTTATCATATCATTTATTTTCATATTAAAATAATCTTTAGCCTCTTCTGTAAATAGTTTATCAAAAGTTAAAATGCTATTGTCTTTTAAATTGATATTGTAGCTCTCAAATCCATTTGTAGAGTGTGCTCCACCTGTATATACACTTGATAATACTGTTACTGATAGAACACCAAAATTGTTTTTATACTCTTCAAAATTAACATAGGCATCTTGTATTTTTCCATCATTTTCACTAGTTGAAAGATTTTCTAGTATGTATCTCATTTCCTCCTTCATTGTAGCATTGAAATAAGTTATATCCTCACTCTTTTCATCTTCAATTTGTGGTATCTTTAATTCATATTTAGCAACTGCATTCTCCTCACTTTTGTAGTCCAATGAGTTAACTTTTAAATTGTTATCCACATTTTTTCCATTACAAGCCAATTGAAACATTAATATTAATCCTATTGATATTGATTTTAAAATCTTTGTTGTCATCTCTCTCACTCCTTTATTTTAATCCAACTATCTCATATTTCTTTAGCAAGAAAGCTGGATGATAAGACTCTTTTGCTTCTCTTAATCCTTCGTCACCAAAGTCATCTTCCCTATTAATATATTTACAATTAGAAAACTCATTCTGTGCAAATAGATGATTTATTAACTGATAGCTTCCTGTATACTCATTCAACCCCTTCTCAATATGAATCACTCCATAGTCATCATTTAGAATCTCTCCCAATGAATAAGCTATAACTTTATTCTCTATCTTTATCATAGCCCCTATGTAATCCATCTCAGTATAATGATTTAAAAGATTCATTATTCCAAGGTTTTCATTTTTTAGTATAGGAATAGTATCACACTCCCTTTCTAAACACCAATTTTTTTGAAACTCAATTACTTCATTAATATTATCTTCAGAGATTCTCTCATAAGTGTAATTGTATGTTTTAGTAAAATTGTTTATTTTGTTCTTCTTTTTAGTGTATTTTCTCCCTTTTAAGGTTCCTAAGTCTTTAGAGTTATAGATATAATCAAAACTCTCTCTTCTCTCTTCAAGAATAAAGTCTTTCTCTAAGATCTCTTTCCACTCTTCTGGAACAAGGATTATTCTATGCCCATCTTGGATAATCTCCCTTATTACCTCAACTAAAGCCTTCAAATTATCATCTGTCTTATCTTTAGGGACAGGCATATAATAATACTCCTCTTCTGCAAAAACTCCTTTAACTATCAAAACATTATTCTCTATCTTATATTTACTCTCTTCTCCTATGCTCCATAGGTATTGATTTGTAAAATTATAATCACTTATATTGAATTTTCCTTTTAGATACTCATCAATTATCTCTTTATCCTGAATACCATACTCTTTCCACTCCATTAATTTTCTCCTTAAAATACTCTAAAATCTATATTTTCCACTCTTTTTTAGTTTTTTTCCAATCTGAATACTTATTATTAGGGGTGGAAGTCCTATTAAGAAAACTGTTAATCCAAAGGCATATTTTGGTGCTATATTCACTCCATAAGATATTCCTTGAGCTATTGATCCTATTATATCCAACGGATTAGTATAGAATAACTTTCCAAATGGTGGTAAAACAAGCTCAATCCCATAAGTTATTCCAAAAAACACCCCTATAAACACTATTAATCTTAATAATCCCATAGCTATCTCTCCTTTTGCTTCACAACCTATTATACACCTTTTTCTATATTATACCTAAAAAAAGCTTAATTGCCTAATAGATTTTTTTATTAAATTACCAAATGATATTCCTAATAGTTTTATTGGCTTGTCCTCTATCTCCTCCAACAATAATTCTAAATTTTCAAAAAGTATTATTTTATCATCAGTTGGTCTTGATAAAGTCTTTGAGCGAGTTATTAAACTCCCATCACTATATTTTACTTTCAATATTATTGTTTTACTTATCAACTCTTTTTTTAATAATCTCTGATAGGAGTATTCAAATATATCATTTAACTCCTTTTGAATATTCCCATCTGAATCAAGAGGGTATCTGTAAGTATTTTCATTTCCAATGGAATGTATCTCTCTTTTATACTCAATTTCACTATAATCTATACCTCTGCAAGAGAGATATAAGAGTTCTCCTCTAGATTTCCCATACCTATTTACCAACTCTTGAAATGTGTAGGGCAGAAGATCCTCCACTTTATATATTTCATCTCTATTTAATAACTCTCTTAATTTTTTCCCTACCCCTTGAACTATCTTAATATCTTTTGGTCCAATATAAGTTGCAAACTCCATCTGTGAATTGAATATATATCTTCCCCCAGGTTTATTTATTCCACTTCCAATTTTAGCACTCAATTTATTTATTCCTATTCCCACAGAACAAGTTAGATTGGTATGATGCTTTATTCTCTCTTGAAATTTTTTAGCAAACTTATCCAAAGAATCATACTTTTTTGCTATATCTGTTATATCTACATAACCTTCATCTAAGGCTATAAACTCCACCTTTTCTGTAACTTTTAAAACTAATCTTTGAATTTGTTGTGAAATCTTTATATATTTATCTTTATCAACAGGTATCACTAGCAAATTAGGACAAAGCTTTTTAGCTTCAAAAACACTCATAGCAGAGTGTATGCCATATTTTCTAGCTTCATAACTAGCTGTTGTAACTACACCACCACCTACTACTAATGGGAGCCCTCTATATTTTGGATTATCTCTGATCTCTATTGAAGCATAAAAACAGTCCATGTCATAATGCATGATTATCTTATCCATTAATCACTCCTTATTTTTCAAAACCTCTTTAAAATCAAGGCTTTCTATTTTTTATGTATTATATTTATTATCTAAATTCTCTGTATTTTTTCTTTTTAGCTAGCAAGTAGCTAGCAAAAATTAAATTAAATTTATTGCCTTTTCTAACTCTTTAATATCTTTATGAGTATAAATATTTTCAGTAGTAGAAAATTTACTATGACCTATTAACCTAACAATTGAAGTTGGATTAGCATTAGCATTGCTTAACAAAGTTGCAAAGGTATGCCGTGTATCATGAATAGTATGTTCTAACCCCAGTTCTTTCATTAACTTAATAAACCTAGGTTTAAAAGTAGAGTAACTCAATTGAGTAGCAGTATTTCCTTTTTCTCTTTAATTTTATAAATATTTCCTGATCCGTTTTCATTTTTCATAATTTTCTCCTCTATAACTTTATTTTTTGTAAAAAAGAGAGGATTACTTATATAATACCCTCTTTTTACCAAATTAATCAAGATTAAATTTTCATTATATTTATTAATTTCTCTTTTCTTTGCTTGTCTGCTCATACCTAAAAATCTCCATTTTGAACATATCACAATTTTCATTTTTTACTTTTACAATATTTCTTTTATCAAATATCGAATTGTTACCTATTAAAATTAATGAGTAAATATTTGAATACCCATTATCAAACTTCAGAACTTTCTTTTTTAATTTCATTATTTTATTTTTATATTTTTCTAAATCATTTATGTTAAATTCCATTTTCTTCCTCCAATAAAAAATCCCTAGTAAATTAATACTGAAGATTACTATTTATTAAATTATTTGCAACTTGATATAGAACTATATAAACAAAAACCTCAGATTTTACTCTGAGGCTTAATAAAGCTATTCATAAATTTAATATGTAATTCCTAATTTTTCCTTTAAAGCAGTAGTTAGGACTGCAGAACAATTTATCTTCTTTTCTTTTACAATATCATTAAGCCATCTTGGGATTGTCACATTTTTTCTTTCCATTTCATTCTTATACTCATCTCTGTAAGGAGCCATATAAACTTCTACTAGTTGAGTAAAATCGCCATTGCTTAACTCATTAGTATTAGTATATGGAATAGTAGGTCTAGGTATCTTTTCATTTTCTTCTTCCAAGCAACTTAAATAAACTCCTAAACAATCTTTTGCCATAAATAAGGCATCTTCTAAATCTTCTCCTTGAGTATTAGCCATTGGTAAATCTGGAAATTCTATCCAATACCCACCTTCTTCTGCTACATGAAATATTGCAGGATAAATATATTTATCTTTCATAATTTCCCTCCTTTTGTTAAGAGAAACTAGAGCTATTTAGCCCTAGCTTCCTTAAGAATTTTATTGTATAACCCTTTACCAATATCTTTGTTATGTCTAGGAATGGGTAAGGCTTTCCCATTCTTAGTATAAATATAATGGCTACCTTTAGTTCTACAATATTCCCAACCATTTTCTTTTAATAGCTGGATGAGGTCTTTAAAGTTTGTTCCCATGGTATCACCTCATTTATATTATACACATTATTAGTGTGTACGTCAATGTTTTTTTCCTCAGTTTTATTCACTTGCTAATATTCAATAAGTTTCAATTAATCACTGTACTTTTTTCTTTTAATTTTAGTGCCTAAACATTTTCTGCTTTAATTTCAAGTTCATTAAATTTTCATTGTTTCACGAAAAAAGATTTTACTGATTTTACCAGCAATGATACTATTTTTAGGAACTCCATTGGCTATTAACTTAGTAGGATATGTTCCATAAACATAACTTATAAAGAATGGTATAATAATATATAAAGCAAAAATTTGAAAAAAATGATATAATACAATTAGATAATAACTCAAATAATAATAAAAAGCTGCATAAAAAAGCAGGGGAAATATATAGGTATAGAAAAATTCTTAACCATTTCTCTTGATGAGGTTATTATTTCAGAACTTGATGTTAGAAATAAAATAAGGTATCCTGTTCATCTTTAGCCTTTGTATATGCTTGAAATAAGAATGGTTATAAAACTTTTGATTTTAAAGGAAATCGTAAAGTATATTTATAAGTAATAAAGAATTTAAACAAATGTTGGGATTTATTAATACAGCTAAAAAAAAGCAGCTAAAAGGAGTTGAGGGATATGAAAAGTGATTTTTATAAAGAAAATAAAGATGATACTATTTGGTGGGTTAATGACTTAGATACCAAAGGAGAATTTTTATTTAGTTTTGATAAAAAGAAAATCTACAATTTATTTGCAGATTATCCTCACACTCTATCTAAAAAAGAGAAAGAAATATTTGATAGAGAAAATCCATACTGGGCTAAATTTTTTAAAGATAGAAGTAAATAAAAATTAAAGTTAATAATTAAACACTTAGAGAAATCTAGGTGCTTAATTATTTAACTTTTGATCTTAAACTTGTTTTACTTAATCATAATATTCCTGTAATAACAACTGAACTATACCCTGTCAAGTACTCGATTTAATTATCAGTATTTTTTCTTTTCCATTTATAGCCATATGGAATTATCAATCTAACACTTCCTTAATAGTATTACTAATAATTCTGATTAAAGGTTTCTTTGAATTTAAATCAATTAAACCTAAATCTGTTAAATTATCTAAATGACGTCTTAAAGTTTGAATACTTTTTATTCCTTCTACATATTTTAATAATTCCTTATCGGATAATGGATTTTCTTTAGCAAAAATATAGTTTTGAATATAGATAAATAATATATTACATTCAATCTCTGAGAGATTAAAAGAGGACTCAATACTTTTTATATACTTCTCTGCATAGTTAAGTTTTAATATCTTATCCTTAAGCATTTGTATAATACTTTCTTGACCATTAACAATGAAATTTAACATTCCTATTACAAAGAATGTTATCTCTCCATAATTTTTTACTTTTGAAGTATTTAAGAAAAGTTCAGCATATTTTTTTCTATCTCCAAATATTGAATAAGAAAGAGATAAACCTGTATAAATATCTATTTTTCTTGCTAAATACATAGAGAAAAGGAATCTTCCAAATCTTCCATTTCCATCATAGAATGGGTGTATATACTCAAAATAATAATGAACAATAGAAGCTTTTATCAAAGAAGGAATATCCTTTCTATTCATAAATTTAATTAAGTCACTAATATGCTCTACTATGGTGTTTTCTGAAGGATCTCCACTATGTATGTTACTAGTTCCATTTGAAACATTTATTCTTCCTTTTCTAAATAAAACTCCATCTAATTTATTTTCTGGATTTTTTAAAATATCTTCTGAAAATATATCATCATACATTTTTCTTATTTGTTCTGGAGAATCAATATTTTCAATATTATTTAATATAATTTGGGTATATTTATTAACAATACCAGAATAACGAGTGTTTTTCTTTTGTTCCATACTCTCATATATCTCTTTTTTGGTCGAATGTATCCCTTCGATTCCATTAGTTTTAGTAATTTCATTTGTCATAATATCATTGATACAAGCAAACTTTGCAGCATCTGGTAACTCTGAATCTAGTGCCATAATCTTTTTACTATTTAAAAATATTTTTTCTTGAAGAAAATTAATTTCATTTATAGGTAAACAGAATAAAGAATACTGTTCCTTTACCACTCTTTCTCCTCTTAATATAGGATAAATTTTTAATTCAGTATTATAAGTACAATAATTCTCAATTCTTTTTCTATATTCCTCAACTACATTTTCACCTTTAAAATGTAATTTTTCTAAACTTTCATATTGAATCATTTTACAAAAACCTCCTATATTACATTTATTACTATATTATACTATATTTTAAAATATAAAAAAAGTTGATTTTTTATTATTTTATTAAAAAGTTATCAAAAATAATACAAAACAATATATTTTTATTAATTTATATCTATTGATATTAATTTTTTAAGGATATAAAAATAGAAGCTTTTATCTATTCTTCACATTCTTCATCTTTCAACCATATAATTACCAATTATTTTTGATATTATTTCTACAATATTTTTATATTTTAACTCTTACTTTTTAGTAATTCTGTATTAATTGTAATTACTTCTATTATTTAAAGAAATTATAGGAATTGTGACTTTATTTAAAATAAAAACAATTCCTTTCTTTAAGTAAAAAACATTTAAACAACTTATTGTGAGGTAATATTATTATGAAAAAAATTATTTTTTTAACATGCTCAATCTCTTTAATTAGTTTTGGTGCTATTCAAGGGGTTGTAACAAGTGGTGAAACAAAAAATAGTGTCACTGTACCTGTTGAAGCTACTGTTGAAATTATCCCAGAAGATATCTCTTTCAAAATTGTAAATTCTGAAGGAAATGATATTGATAAAATAACTTTAAACCATGGAAAAATCAAGAATGGAACAGAGATCTCTAGACTTACTCCAGTTACTGAAAAGTTTAAAATTATTCAAACAACACCGGGAAATTATAGTACAGGTGAAATTTCAATAAGCTTTGATGGAAAAAGTGGAACTAGTGAAATTATTCCCTTTGTAGATACCACAAATCTACAAACAACTATTAGCACTTCTGTCAACAAAAATTCCATTGGTAAAGATGTTGAGGCTGAATTTTCTGTTACTTCAACCCTTTCTAACAAAGATAATAGTCAATATATTTATGAAAACTTAAAGACTTACACTACTACTCCTCAAAATTTAGTAGTTACATACACAAAAAATTCAAAATATTAGGCAATTAGGAAGAGAACCATCTCTTCCTATTTTAAAATAGGAGATCTTATGACAAAATTAATAACACTCTTTCTTCTCTCCTTACAGATAACATATGCCTATATTAATATCTACCCTCTCTCCTTTGATAAAAAAATTGATGATGAGGGGAGTTATCAAGAATACTCACTATTTAATCAAACAGATAAACCAATATTTTATCGTGTTTATGTTGAAAAGCCTTCTAACAGTAAAGATAGAGATATGTCAAAATGGATAAACTATTTTCCACACTCTCTAACTTTAAAACCTGGAGAAGAGGGAATAATAAAGATCAATATAGCTAGTTATGAACCACTTCCTGAAGGTGAGTATTCTGCAATTTTAGGTATTAGAGAGATTCCTGTATATGAAGAAGAGATTAAAAAGGAAAAAAGTTCTATTGCTGTATATACAGATTTCAAACTTGTATTAAATGGATATGCTGGCAACATATTCCCAAAATTAGAGATAAAAAATATAGGTATTGAAGAGAACAGTGATAGAGTTACATTAAAAGGAACAATTACCAATATAGGTAAAAGGCAGGGAAGATACAAGATTTATTTAGATGAATATTTCTTAGGAAATCTACGTTTAAATAAAGGGGATTCCCTTGAATTTAAGGAAAATGAATTTTACTATTTAAAAGATAAAAATTATAAAAGACCTAAAAAACTGGTGATTAAAGATTTTGATAGTGATGAAGAGATCAAAATCTTTAAATTAAGATAGGAGAAGACTTCAATGAAGAAAAAACTTATTTTTTTTCTCTCTTCTCTTATTTTAGTAAGTACCACTATTTTGGGAGAAGATAGATTAATACTTGAAAAACTAGAACAATTAAAAGCTAAAAATTATATAACTAATGAAGATTATGCTTTTTTAAAAGCAGAATTAGAGGGTAGATTAAAAGAAGATTATTCATACTCTCTTTTTATTGATAGAAAACTAATAACAAACAACTTAAAAATATTAACTAGAAATAATAAAAATTATATATCCTTAGATGATTACTTTAAATTAATACATTTTAATAACTATCAATTTAAAAATAGTGTATTAACGATGTATTTAGAAGATTCTTTAAATAAAGTGGAGATTGATTTTGAAAATTTCACGGTTATACAAGATAATAGAACAGCAGAATTTAAACAATCTGATTTTTATATAGAGGAGAATAGATATTATATTAGTATCAATCTATTTAAAAACATTTTCACTTCAACTTTTCACATTGATAACAATAAGCAACAGTTATCTCTAACTTCTAAATACAACCTTCCTGATAAAATTAGCAATAGACTAAAAGAAACTAAATCCCTATTAGAAAAGAAAAAAAACATTGATGAAATATACTATACAAATAAACATCAGCTTATCAATTTAGGTTATTTACAAGTTGATTTTAATCGATATTTTTCTAGATTTTCCAAGAAAAAAAATAGTGATTGGAATGGTAAACTGATATATCAAAGCGATCTACTCTATGGAACTTTTACTGGAAATTATGATTTAAAAAACAGAAAATTGGATCTTTTAAAACTACGTTATGATAACTTACCCTACTATCACTACTTAGAGTTTAAGGGAGAAAAGAGCTTCAATGGTAGTTGGATTAACTCTATCTCAATTGATAAAAACCTTGGCTATTATGACAATGGAAAAAACTTTATTATCAAAGAGAATGTACCAATTGGAAGTCGTGTAGAACTGATCTATCTAGGAACCACTATTGATATTCAAGATGCTGTTAATGGAGTAGTTGTTTTTGATAATAAGGAACTTAGAGATAATAGAGAGTACACTCTTAGAATACACAACCCCAACGGAACAATAGAGATTAAAACTATTGAAACAGCTGATAATTTTAATCAACAGAATAGAGGTGAATTTCAATATCAACTAGATATTTCTCAGTTGGAAGATTCATATGATAGAAAAAGAAGTGAATTTAACTCCAAGATATTTTATGGTATTACTGACTTTTTAACAATTGGTGGTAGCTACTCTAAATCTCCAAAATTATTGGTTAATAAAGATAATAACAGAGATTTAAAGTATTTAGAGTTTGGTGGTATGGAGCTTATATATACAAATACTCTTGATTTTATTACCTATACTATTGATCTAAACAGTGAAAAAATATTGAATAAAAATATCTATAGGAAGAGTAACAGTTTTTTTGGAAAAACACAGATCAAAATTTCAGATTTAACTTTTGAGTATGAAAAAGCTAATTATAGTGAATACTATTCTGATAAAAATTTAGATACTCTGTCATTAAACTACCAACCTTTCTCCTTTCTAACACTAAATCAATCCTATGAATGGAGAGAGAGTTGGAAGGGCGAAAGATATAGTGAATATAATTGGGATATGGAGATTTCTAAATCTTTTGGAAGGGTTTTAACTACATTTGAATATGAGAGAGCTGACAATAGAGATGATATTTACTCGGCCAATCTCTATTACTACCTACCTAATAATTATGGAATCAGATGGAATAGCTCCATAACAGAAAGAGAAAGAGATCTAAAAAGTAAAATAGCCCTGTACAACATCAGAGGAAACAGTGGAGTAAACTACTCTATTGAATTTTCCTATGACAAAAAGGAGAGAGAAAAACTAACCTTTAAGTTCAATATAGAGCTTGACAATCTATTTAAAATTGATGTGAATACAAAAGATAATGGAAATTACGATATTTCTCTTGGATTCAATAGAATTATGGATCTCAAGGATATTAGAAAACCGATTGATAATATGGATAGTTCTCGAGCTAAAGTGAGAAGCTTTTTAGATTTAAATGGAAATAATAGATATGATATTGGGGAGAGCTTTGTAGGGAATGTTCAAATTGAAATTAATGGAGAAAAGAAGATAACAAACTCTAAAAAACCCATATATTTTTACAATATTCCCAATGATATACTCTATGAACTTAAACCAATTATTAGATTTCCTGGCTATGATCTATATAATACAAAACTCTATCTTAAGGGAACAGGTAGTGGGGATATTCTTGTAGATATTCCAATTAAACCTTTTTTCAGTGTCTCTGGACAGTTACAACTTGATGAAAAAATACTTTCAGAAATAGTAATTACTCTAAAAGATAGTAAAGGAAATTTGATTACTAACACACTTCCTGATTATTTAGGTTACTATGATATCAGTCAACTTCCTCAAGGTGAATACACTCTTGAGATCAGATCATTTAAAAATACAAATATAACTCCTTTAATAAAAAAAATAAGAGTTAAATACAAAAAAGGAAATGGAAATACAATTATATTAAATGCAACTATTGATAAAAATAAAATAGTAGAAAGGAGTTAGAAAAGATGTTAAAAAAAATTATCTCTCTATGTTTTATCTCCTCTGCTCTTCTTTGGGCTGAAACCACAGTAACTACTGTAGATACAGAAAACAAAGAGAGTACAAAAGTTGTAAAAAAAGAGAGAAAGTTAATAAAAAGTGATTCAATCAGAGTTGATGCTAAGGCTAAAGTGTTTGTTCCACTAGAAGTTATCTCAGATATAGAGGTAAAAACCTTAGTTGTAGATGATGAGGAGATTACTCTTCCGTTTGAAATGGAATTAAACAAAAAACCTGATACTTTTTATAAATACAGATTTAATCTCAGTAATAAAGAGATTGATATAGATAGTGATGGAAAAATTGACACTGTAATCTATGTTAATAAAAATATTGATAGTAAAATTATTCGAGATAACTATGTTAAAATTTCTGGAAAAAATATTAGTAAGGAGGGAACTCATAGAAAAAGAGTATATATAACTGTGGAGGTAGATAGTAGATGAAAAAGTTAATTACACTTTTGCTTTTAATTTTTAATAGAATCTCTTATTCTGAAATTAAAATAAAGGTTAAACCTTTAGAATTTCACGAAATCAGAGCACAAAATAGTGGACTATATAGTGCTACTGCTAGAGGAATAATCATAATAACTACAGATAATCTAGATGAGGATATTGGAAAACTTATTAAATTTAAAACTCCTGAACAATTGGTTTTAAGTAATGGAAAAAACTTTATTAAAAGTGAAAATATTAATTTTGAAAATAAAAAAGATGAGATCATAATAGAGAAGGAGAATGAAAAGCTCATATACTTTGTTATTTTAGATAAGAAAGAGTTTTCTCAAGGAAAAAATCAAAATGAGATAGAGGGAGATTATCTGGGAACTCTTCCTCTTAACTACTCTATTTATGGTAAGGAGGAGGAGATTTGAAAAAAATAATTACCACTCTCATCTCTTTTCTCCTATTTACAAATACAATTTTGGGAACAGCTGGGATAATGGCTTATGAAAAAGGACGTACTGCTCAATTGAATATAGAGGTTACAAAAATTAAAAGCAACAATTATTTGGATTTAATAGTCGATCGTAACAATAAAAAATTCTATGCTGAACTGACATCAGATATGGATCTATTTTCAAACAGGGTATATATAACTGATAGCATAAAGGGTATAAGATCCTTTACAGATATTGTTGGAATGTTCCCAAATAAAGTTATCTCTCTTAACAATAAAAAGTATTTAGAAGTTGATTACTCTTTTACCTCTACTCCTAAACAACTATATTTTTGGTTGATCCAAGGAGATAGGATAAAAAAAGTTTACACTGGAAGAATAGTAGATGAATATGTTGATCTTTCAAGAGCAGACGGACATATTATAATTGAAAGTGTCAACGACACAAAAGATACACTTTACAAGCTTGATAGATATGGAGTAGTTCTCAAAATAGCTAAAATATCTCATAGAAAAGAGAGCAATCAAAATATTGTTTTAGATATTAGGAATATCAAGTACTTTTTAGAAGGGAAGGAGTTTAAAGAAAAAATTCCAATCTCTCTCTATTTTGAAAATAATAAGCAATTAACCAATCTAAATAATATACATAACTCTGACACTCTCTATGGAAAAATTGATTCCAATATCAATATACCACTTGAATCTAAAGAGTATGTATTAAAATCTGAAGAGAGCAATCTGTCTAGTTATCCTATTGAGGTAAAGTTTTCAACAAGACCTAGATTGATGAAAAGAGGCACGAATATTGATACTCCTCCTGCTAATTTTTATTCATTTAAACCCTATAGTCTTCTCTGGGAACACAATGGAGTTATCAAAGTTTATGCAAAAACACTTAATAATGATATTTTTTATATAAAGAAAATATTGTGGTGGGGGTATATTGAAAACCACCTTCCCTCTTCTGAAGTTATTCAAGAAGATTCATTTTTTGGAGCTAGGATATTTGATACTAAATCTAAGCAGATATTCTTTTATAGAGGAAATAAACAGGTAAAAAAAGGTCCTAAAGTAAAAGAATATATGGATTTAAATCTGAGTTTAGGAAAAGACTCTATCTCCTACTCTATTGCTAATAACATAATCACTTGTAAAATAAATAGAGAGGAGTTTAAAAAAGTGGGAATAGACAAGATTAAAACTGAGTTCTATGGTGGCTTTCTCCTTCCCAATACTGTTTTGGAAATTCTTTTTACTGAAGATCCAAAACCTGACCTCCTTGTTAATACCCTTCAAAATTTTGAATTTGGTAAAGTTAAAAATGGTTCTATTGGTGAGAAAAAAACAGCTGAAATAGCTACTGAATACAATAAAAATTATGATTGTTTAGTCGAAACTGAAAAAAGTATGACTTTAAAATATATTGGAAAAAAGAACAGACTTGATCCTACAAAATTTGTTACTGCTCAGGTTAACTCAATCATACCTAAAGAGCCAATAAGTGTTGATGAACGATTTAACAAAAGAAAATTTCTAATCACAGCCCAAATTGTTGATTACACAAAAACTATCCCAGGATACTACCAAGGGAGATTAAATGTAAAGGTTACTCTTGTTCCAAAAAATAAGAGTGGAAAATTTTAAAAAGGAGCTAACTATGAAAAAAATTACAACACTTATTTTTACCTTCATAATCACTTTAAATCTATTTGCCTTTGAAATTACCCCAGATTATTTTGGACAACGTCTGGATAATGGAGGTGCTTTTCAAGAATATACCATAAGTAATAAGACAAACCATACTGTTCGTTACCGATTTAGTGCTCTTCCTAGTAAAATAAAGGAGAAGAGTATGGATAAGTGGGTGGTATTTCAGCCTAGATATATGACTATAAAACCTGGAGAGAGCAGGTGCTTGAAGATTTTTGCTAACTCTCCTTTGAATGCTCAAGTAGGAGAGTATGCCTTCTATACTTACATAGAGAGTATTACCATTCCAGATTTTGTCTTTGATAAAGAAAAAACTGCCCTTGTAGCAGGCACTCAATTTGGAGTAAATATAGCTATACAGATGTTTGCTTGGGTTGGTGATCTTCCCCCAAAAGTTGATCTCTACAACTATAAAGTCTATAAAAAAAATGGTAGACTTCATATAAAAGGAACATTAAAAAATCTTACTAAAAAGAGATTTGTTCAATATAGAGTTACAGCCTATGGTAAAAATAGTTCTCAAGTTATTGACGGTGGATTTATCTTTATTGATCAGAGCAAAAATTTTGATACTCTTTTAAGTGATAATTTTTCTAGTATAACTGATCTTGATAAAATTGAGGTTATTGAATTCCCTAGTCAAAACATTCTAAAAATAGTTAAATTTTAAACTAAAAAGGAAAAAAATTACTCTGAAGTAACTTTTTTCCTTTTTTATCAACTCTTTTTTATTTTACAAAATTTATTATAAGGGAAGTGAGTAGTAACATAAACGCCCCACCTATTCTTGAAGAGATCTGAGCAAATGGCATAAGTACCATTCTATTTGCTGCTGATAAAACAGCCACATCTCCTGTTCCACCCATATTTGCCATACAAAGTCCTGCAGTTATAGACCCTTCTATCACATAGAAACCTATAAAATGTCCAACTATTGCTGTACCTATAATAGCCCCTACAACAGTTGTTGTAACTAAAACTATATAAGTTAAGCTAAATGATGCTAGAACTTGCTCTATACTTGTATAAGCCACTCCTATTCCAACTAATAGTGGAATTGTAAAGTTCTTAGCCACAAAGTTAAACCATTTTGCACAACACCCCTCATAATATGGATCTATTGCTCCAAACAATTTACATATAACAACTGATATTATCATCTGTTTGGTGTATAATAGAATTCCAAGAAGTTGCAGCATAAAATTTCAATAAAAAATCCATTGTAAATTTACCCTAAA
>NZ_JBEFNA010000009.1 GCF_040199715.1 Fusobacterium sp. SYSU M8D902 | reverse complement strand
AAAAGCCAAAGAGATTAAAAAATCTCTTTAGCTAATTTTAAAACATATGGCTATTAAGTTTGCAACAGCCCCTTTTTATAATTACTAAAGCTTTATAATAATGTATCTTTTTCCCTTAACTGTAATATATTCCTCTTTTTTCTTATGAAGTTTTTCAAACTTTCTGTGAGTGTATCTTTTGAGTTGTTTAGGAGGATAGTCTTTGTGGAAGGCTCTAAACTCCATAAGTTGTATAGTAGCTGTAATTTCCTCTCTATCTTCAGCTACTAAATAATCATCAGTCCCAAATGTAAAAAGGATATTGTAGTAAATGGGGTCGTTTTTAATCTGTTTGAAATTAAAATTTTTCTTAGTTTGTTCAATAATATATTGCCCTAAAGCATTTAATCTATCTGACATCTATCTCTTTCCTTTCTTTTTAGTTTTATCTTTTTTCTTTTTTATAGTGTTTGTACTTTTTTTCTTCTCAATAGTAGCTTTTTTAGCAACTGAGTATCCAAAGCTACCAATTGCTGTTTTAGGAACAGGAAAATACTCCCCATGAGAGTATGTTATTAAGTTAGCCCATTCAAAATGTATCTTTCCATTTTCATCAATAAGCTTTTCATCAATGTGTGAACATAATACTTCAGCTAAAAATAGATCGTGAGTTCCTAGAGGAATAATTGATTTTACTTTACATTCAATATTTACAGGACACTCATCAATATATGGGCTATTTACCTCTTTCCCCTCCTTCATAGTAAAATTCATCTCTTTGATCTTATCAACTACTCTTCCAGAACGAACTCCACAAAAGTCTGTTTCTCTAGTTAGCCTTCTTGTAGGCAGATTGATAGTAAACTCCATACTCTCTTTTATATAATCGTAGGATAATCTTTCAGGTCTAATCGAGATTGAAAGCATAGGTGGTTTTGTACATACAGTTCCTGTCCAAGCAACAGTAAATACATTATCTTTACCTTCACTGTTTCTACTTGTGACCATTACCACAGGAACAGGATTTAAGACAACACTTCCTTTAAAAATATTTTTACTCATATAATTGCTCCTTTTTTTAAAATTCATTTTAAATTATAACATTTTTTCATATTTCTTACAATAATAATAAGGTGTAGTATTGATTAAATCTTGAACATATGGTATACTCACATTATAAGGACGAAAAAAGGTGGGACTTATGAACAATTACGTTATTTTAAAAGGAAAAAAGGATAGGTTATCTATTTATCTAAATGATGAAGTAGATTTTTTAACAATCAGAGATAGTCTTGTAGAGAAGATAATAGAAGCAAGGAATTTCATAGGAAAAGGACAGATTGCTATTGAATTTACCAATAGAAAATTGAGTGAACTAGAGGAGAATGTACTAATAGATTTAATAAAGGTGAATAGTGATTTGAATATAACCTATGTTTTCTCTGAATCTGATGGTGAAGTTGAACGGATAAAGTTTGTAAAATCTGTAACAGAAGAGGGAATTACAAAATTTCATAGGGGAACTTTACGTTCTGGAATCAAGTTAGAGTATGATGGAAATATAGTAGTTATAGGAGATGTAAATCCAGGAGCATTAATAAGAGCTAAAGGAAATGTTATTGTTTTAGGATTTTTAAACGGAACTGTCTATGCAGGACAAGATGGAGATAGAGATGCCTTTGTAGGTGCAACTCATATGAATCCAGTTCAATTGGTAATAGGGCATACTGTAGCTCAACCTATGCAAAGTAGAATCTTAGATACTAACAAAGTAGACAGAAAAGGTGGGTTTAAGATAGCGTATCTAAGTGGTAAAGAGATAAGAATAGAGGATTTTAGTACTCGTTTATTAAATGATTAAGAGTTAGGAGTGAAAAAAATGGCGAAGGTAATAGTTGTAACATCTGGAAAAGGTGGAGTGGGAAAAACTACAACTACTTCTAATATTGGAGTAGGATTAGCATTAAAAGGGAAGAAGGTACTTTTAATAGATACAGATATTGGACTTAGAAATTTAGATGTAGTTATGGGACTTGAAAATAGAATAGTCTATGACTTAGTAGATGTAGTAGAGGATAGATGTAGAATAGCTCAAGCACTGATAAAGGATAAAAGATGTTCAAATCTTTGTCTATTACCTGCTGCACAAATTAGAGATAAGAACGATGTTAGTCCAGAGCAGATGAAAAAGCTAATAGAGGGATTGAGAAAGGATTTTGATTATATCTTAATTGATTGCCCTGCTGGAATAGAGCAAGGATTTAAAAATGCAATAGCTGCTGCAGACGAGGCGATAGTAGTAACTACTCCAGAGATATCTGCAACAAGAGATGCTGATAGAATCATAGGACTATTAGAGGCAAATGATATAAGAAGTCCAAAGTTGATAGTGAACCGTATAAAAATGGATATGGTCAAAGCTGGAAATATGTTGAGTGTAGATGATATGTTGGATATTTTAGCAATAGAACTTATTGGAGTTGTACCAGATGATGAAAATATAGTAATATCTACAAATAGAGGAGAACCATTGGTATACAAAGGAGAGTCTTTAGCAGCTCATGCATATAAGAACATTGTTGAAAGAATAGAGGGACAGTCAGTTCCATTCTTAGATTTGGATATAAAGTTAAGCTTTTTTGATAAAATAAAAATGGTATTTAGTAAGTAGGTGACAAGATGAGTATATTTAGTTTTTTTAATAAAGAGGAAAAAAAATCAAAGAATGTAGCTAAAGATAGACTTAAGCTTGTGCTTATACATGATAGAGCTATGCTTTCATCTGGAATGCTAGAGCAGATGAAAGATGATATAATTGCTGTTATATCTAAATATGTAGATATAGATAGAGATGCTCTTAATATAGATATTGCTGAAAATCCAGAAAATACAAGAAGAACAACATTGGTAGCAAATATTCCATTGAGAACAAAAAAAGCATAAGAGTTGAAATAATATTTGAAAATTATGATAAGGGGATTGATTTCTATATTTTAGGAATCAATCCTTTTAATTTAAGAGGAGAGTGATTTAAAATTTATGAAAAAATTACTGATTATACTTTATTTTATATTTGTATCAACATTTTTATCTGCACATCCACATGTATTTTTTGAAGGCTCTTTTAATTTAAAATTGAATACAAAAGAAGTAGTAGTTGACTTGGAATTGATATTAGATGAAATGAATACTCTGTTGGTAAAAGAAAATAATGGGAGTGAAGAGCTATATAAAAATATTTTTAATGATTTGAAGATTAGTTACAATGGAAAAATATTGGAGAAAAGTGTTATAAAAAAAGAGATTGATTCTAGCAGTGATAATATAATTTTAAATATTACCTTTAACTTTCCAATAGAATTAAAAAAGGATGATAGATTATTGATTACTATCTATGACAGGGAGTATTTTTATGATTATGACTATGATGAAAACTCTTTTAAAATAGAAAATAATAGTAATTTAAACTTTGTAACAGATTTTAAAGAAAATAAAAAGAAAGCATATTACTATGATATGGTTTATCCTAAAGAATTTGAGGTAATTGTGAATGAAAAATAAAAAAATATATTATTTAGCGTTAATTTTAACATTTTTTCTGGCTATTGTATTTCATAAAAATATATATTTGGGATTACAAAAAATAAATTTGTCTATTATGAAACAGATAGCAATTTCGTTAAGAAAAAAAGATATAGTATATTATCTGCTTTTTGTATTTTGCTATGGTTTTATTCACTCATTTTCTCCGGGACATGGAAAAACTTATATATTCAAACTTAGTTTAAAATATAAAACTTCTAAATTAATAATATTATCAGCTTTGATAGCATATATTCAAGGTGTAATTAGCTATTTTATTGCTATATTTTTTATCAAAGCCATTTCACAACTACAAATTTTAGATATAGCAACTAAAAATATATATGGTATAACTTTAATTCTGTTGTCACTATTTAATCTATTTTTAGAAGATAGAATTAAGTTTCTACAAAGCTCTCATTTTGTTATCGGAATTTTCTTTCCTTGTTCAGGAGTATTAAGTGTCCTTCTCTTGGGTCATACTTTAAATAGGAGTCTCCCTTTCTTTTATTTGATGTTTTGTATGTCTACAGGGGTATTTATTGCTTTAAGTGTATTCTCAATTGTTGTCAAACAAATAAATATTTCTTTAAATTTGAAAGAGAATTATATTAATTACTTTAATTTGGTTATTAATATTTTGATTCTATTTTTAGGTATATATATTTTAATATAAAATAAGTGCTGAGAAGAAAAAATTCTTTTCAGCACTTTTTGTGAGAATTATTAAAAATGCAACAGACCCTTGCCTTATTTTTCTTTTACACAAAGCACATGGTAGATACCATCTATAACTTCAGTTCCCTCTGTATCATGTTCAAATCCAGGGAAAGCTTTATCCCAAAGTGATAGTGCCTCTAGGTATTTTATTTGTGGGCTATTTTCATCACCGAAGTTTTCTCCTGACATAAGCATAGGTATTCCAGGTGGATAAGGAATAACTGAGTTGGCAGCTATTCTATTTACCAATTTGTCTGCAGGAACTAGTTCTACATCATTGCTAACAATTGAGTTATAAGCTTCTCTTGGAGTTATTTCGATTTTAGGTAGACTAGAGTAAGCTTTATTTAAAACTTCGCCTAAATTATGTTCTCTAAGGTATTCAAACATCTTATCTCCAAGATCTTTAATTCCCATATCTTCATAGATCTCCTTGTGACTGTCTACAAGATCAGGTAAAACTTTACTTATAGGGGCATTTCTATCATAAAGTCTTTTAAATTCTGATAGAACACTTACAAGAGTTCCCCATTTTCCTTTAGTTACTCCCATAGAGAAAAGGAACATCAATTGGAAATCAGTAGTTCTAGTAGGTACAATTCCATATTTATTTAGGAAAGCTGAAACTAGAGCAGCAGGGACACCTTTATCTAGTAATTCACCATCTTCTCCCATTCCTGGAGTTAAAATACTTACTTTTATTGGATCTAGCATACACCAATTTTCAGGAAGATTTTTAAATCCGTGCCAAGAATCTTCTGGGTGCATTATCCAAAAATCTTGATCGTTAGCTAGTGTTTTAGTATCAGCCTCATAGAAAGGAACGACTTTACCTGAATGTTTTTCTTTGTATGATTCAGCATTCCAAGGTTTAAAGAACCAATCATTCTCTTTAGTGTATTCGGCATAAAGTTTTCCAATAACTTTACGAAACTCAACAGCTTCCTCTACTACCTCTTCCATTAGAGAGATACCAGATTCTCCATCCATCATAGCAGCAGCAATATCATTTGAAACAGCAATAGCATATAGAGGAGAAGTTGTAGCATGCATCATATATGCTTGGTTAAATCTGTTCTCATCCATTGATTTTTTACCATATCTTACATGAATAAATGATCCTTGAGAAAGAGCATTTAAAAGTTTATGTGTAGAGTGTGTAGCAAAAATAGTTGGTCCTTGATTATATTTTTCAGGCTCACCTCTCATAGCGAAATGATCTTCATAGATCTTATTAAATCTAGCATATCCATACCAAGCTTCATCAAAGTGAATAATATCAGATGAAGATTCTAAAAGCTTTTCTACTTTTTTAGCATTATAAGTAACACCATCATATGTACAGTTAGTAACTACTGAATATACTGGTTTTTCATTTTCTCTGTTTTTCTCTTGAATAACAGGATTGTTTTGTATCTTTTTCAATATTGTCTCTTTTTCCATTTGTTCAGGGAGGATAGGACCAATAATTCCATATCTATTTCTTGTAGGAATCATATATATAGGAAGCCCCCCACCTAAGATTAAACCTTGTTCTATAGATTTATGACAGTTTCTATCAGCTAAAACAATATCGTTATCTTTTATACATGCCTGCATAATTGTTCTATTAGAACCAGATGTTCCACCTAAAACAGAATAAGTTCTATCTGAACCAAAAACTTTTGCAGCATATTGTTCAGATTCACCAAAATATCCAGTATGGTCAAGTAGAGATCCCAATTCAGCTCTCTCTATACCCATATCTGTTCTAAATAGGTTTTCTCCATAGAAATCATAGAACTTCTTACCTACAGCAGTTTTAGTAAAACCAACACCACCTTGGTGTCCAGGTGCAGCCCAAGAGTATTCAGCTTTCTTCTCATATTTCATAATAGCTGCTGCAAGAGGAGGAAGTAGTTGTTTTCTATATCTTTCAATAGCAGCAGAGATACGCTCCATAATGAAAGCTGATGAATCCTCAAGAAGCCATACGTATTCATCAATTAAAGTAAAAGTTTCAGATTTTAAAGAGTCAAGAGCTCTTTCATTTTCAGCAAGTAGAAAAACAGGAACATTCTCTTGTCTTTTATGTAATTGTATAATTAGATGTTCAAGTTTATCCTCTTGACCTTTTATACCATGTTTAGAATCCCAGTCAATAAGCATACAATCAATGTCTTTATTGAGCTTTATAATATCATTAGCATCCTCAATAGAGTTGGCATTTACAATCTGTATTCCTCTTTTTAAGATCTCCTCTTTTAAAGAGTGTAAAGCACCTTTGATACTGTTTTCTTCGTTCTTTTTAAAATCGTGAACAAATAAAACTTGAAATATTTCACCATCTAAACTTTTCATATAAAATCATCTCCTATATATTAAAAATAAATTTATGAATTAAGATTTAACTTACCTAATAAAAGTAAAATAATTGAGATTATACCAATTCCACTTAAGAGAAAAGCTATAACCTTATCTTTACAAGTGAACATATCATTGCTTCTAATCTGTTTTTGTGAAACTACATATACAATAATTCCTAAGGCAAATATTGTAGTAGATACTAGAAGTAAAGATAATTGTGAAGAGAATAAAAGCCAAAGAGTGAATATGGCAGCAATTAAACCAGACATAAAAGCAAATCTTTTCTTTTTAGGTTCAAGATGAGTTAACTTACCACAAGTTACCTCTTTAATTAAGAAAAATGTACTTACAATGTATGGAGGAATAATCATCAATCCTGTTATATCTACAAGGAAAAGCCAAGCATTCTTATTGAATAGAACAACAAGCATAGCTAATTGCATAGCTATTGTAGACATAAGAAGTGAAGATGTAGGAGTTTCATTTTTATCAACTTTTACAAGAAAATTAGGGAAAACTCCATCTTTTGCAGCAATATAAGGAACTTCAGCAGTTATAACTGTCCAAGATAACCAACACCCAAGTAGAGCTATTATAATACCAATATTTACAAAAGTAGCTCCCCAATGTCCTACTATTTTTTCAAGGACATAAGCAGTTGAAGGGTTAGGTAATTTTGATAATTGAGCTTGATGAAAAACTCCGAATGATAGTATTGAAAGTGCAGAGAAAATAACTATACAAACGGCAATTCCTAAGATTGTAGCTTTTCCTACATCTTTTGGATTTCTAGCTCTTCCAGATAAAACTACAGCTCCTTCCAAACCTATGAAAGACCAAAGAGTAATAAGCATAGTACTCTTAATTTGTTGTGTCATACTACCTAAATGCTCAATTTTTCCCATCATATCATAGGTAGCAATATCTGAATTGAAACCTTTTACAAAGAAAAATAGAATGACAGCTAAAACTAAAAGTTTAGCAAAGGTAGCAATGTTATTTAAGAATGTAGCTTTTGAAACACCGCAAATAGCAATAAAATACATCAACCAGATAAAGACAGATCCACCTATAAAAGATTGAATGTTTTCACCGTTAAATATTGGATAAAAGTATCCAATTGTTTGCATTAGCAATACAGCAAAGGCCACATTTCCAAAGATTGAACTTAACCAATATCCCCATGCTATTTCACAACCAACGAATTTTCCAAATCCTGTTTTAGCATAAGCATATATACCTGATTCTAATTCAGGATTGTTATCAGCTAGGATACTGAATGTATTTGCAAGAAAGTAAATTCCAATAGCTGTTATAACCCAAGAGAGGATGACAGCTATGAATCCAGCATCAATACTCATATTGGAAGGGAGATTAAATATACCACCACCAATCATTGAACTGACAACAATTGCAACAAGTCCAATTAAGCCTAATTTGTTGTTTTTAGATTCCATATATACCTCCTGTTTGTTGAATTAATCTCTTTATAACAAGTTTATGTGATTATAATAAGAAGGAATTATGAGAGGAGAAATTGAAAATAAAAAAAGACTGAAAACAGCCTTTTTTTAACCTGTTTTCAGTCTTAATAAATTACCTATTTGTTAAAAATTAATTTGTCAATTAAATATGCCATTCCACCCTCATCATTAGATTTTGAGATGAATGAGCAAACCCTTTTTATATCCTCATTGGCATTGGCAACACAGGCAGCTAAACCAGCAGCTTTAAGCATAGGAAGATCATTGTAAGAATCTCCAACAGCTATACTTTCCTCAATCTTAAGTCCAAGTATATCCACTAATTTTCTAAGAGCCACTCCTTTGTCAACTCCTAGTTTAGTAACCTCTAAGAAGAAAGGTTTAGATATAGCAATACTGTAACTATCACCATATTTGCTCTTTAGTTTTGTATCCACTTCTTTTAAATATGAAGGCTCCTCTAATAACATACACTTAACAGCAGATGTATAGACAGCTTCTTTAAAGTTTTTAACAACTTTGTGTGGCATCTTTGTTAGATCAACTTCAACATCTATATATTCACTCTCAGTTTCAGATATAATTGTATCATCAATATATGTTAAAATATCTGTGTTATTCTCCTTTGCAAAATCATACATAAGATGTAGATCCTCTTTTGTAAGACTAGCTTCAAAAAGATTTTTGTTACTTTTACAATCAGTTATAATAGAACCGTTAAAAGATAGAATAAAACTTCCATATTTTGCTAATTCTAACTCTTCAGCTAGAGCTTTCATAGCGAATGTAGGTCTACCAGAAGCGAGTACAAATTTAACTCCAGCTTCTTGAGCTCTCATAATAGCTTCCTTATCAACTTGAGATATTTTTTTCTCAGAGTTTAAAAGAGTATCATCTAGGTCAGTAAAGATTATTTTATAAGACAAAATATCACCTCAGAATTTTTCTTTACATTATAACATAGAATTAGAATTTTTTCTATTTGAAGAATAGAGAATAAATGGTATAATATATAGTAAATTCTGTATATTGAATAGATGGAGGTAGATGATGTTACTTGAAAATCTTTTGTTAGAAGCTAGAGAACAGAGGGCATCAGACATACATTTAGTATGTGAGGAATTACCAATATTTAGATTAAATGGAAGAATAGAGTTCATAGGAGAGGAGAGAGTAGATAGAAGATTTTTAAATCTATTAGTAGATCTGATCTTAAATGAGAGAGAAAAAAATATCTTATATCAGAATAGAGATTTGGATTGTAGTTTTGAAGATTCTAGAGGATTTAGATACAGGGCTAATTTTCATTGGGAAAAATCCAATATAGCAGTATCTATTAGATTGATAGAGAGAGCCAACTTGAGTATGGAAGAGCTGGGATTACCAATAATTTTAAAAGAGCTACTCAACAGTAAAAAAGGTTTAATTTTGATTACAGGTCCCAGTGGAAGTGGAAAGAGCACAACACTTTCAGCAATGATAGAGGAGCTAAATGAGAGTAAGGCATTGAATATAATAACATTGGAAGATCCTATTGAGTATATTTTTAAGAGTAAAAAATCTTTGATAAGACAGAGAGAGGTAGGTAAGGATACACTAAGTTTTATTCAAGGATTAAAGAGTGTTTTAAGACAGGATCCAGATGTTATAATGGTGGGAGAGTTGAGAGATAGAGAGAGTATAGGAGCTGCTCTAACAGCTGCTGAAACAGGGCATCTAGTCTTGGGCACACTACATACAAACAGTGCAAGTGAAAGTATAAATAGAATAACTGATGTTTTTCCTGCTGAGGAGCAAAACGAGGTAAGAGTTAAATTAGCCTCTACATTGAGAGGTATTGTAAGCCAAAAACTTGTGAACACTCTTCAAGGAAAAAGAGTTGGTGCCTATGAGATATTGGTTTCAACTCCAGCAATAAGCAATTTAATCTTAAATAACAAAACAAATCAAATTAACAGTATAATAGAATTGAATAGAAAAAAAGGTATGATACTTATGAGAAACTATTTAGAGGAGTTGTATAGTAAAAAAATAATTTCTCAAGAGGAGTATGAAGAGAACTTAAAGTAATTGGAGGAAAATGTGTTAATTAATTCAAATTTTCAAATGAATCACAGAAGTATAGAGGAGTTTGCAAGAGTTATGGTACCTGAAGCTTCTGATAAGAGTTTGGATATAAAAATAGAAAAAATAGATGGTGAAATAGTAGTAGAGTTAGAGATTGAAGGGAGAAAAGAGGTATTTAGATATCCTGATCAAGATGGAAGAATAGAGGATCAAGAGATAACAATGGTAAAAATTCTACTGTTAAAGTTTTTTAAAAAAGAGTACTCTTGGGGAGGTTTGATGGGAGTCAGACCAACTAAGGTAGTGAGAAGATTTTTAGCTTTGGGATATAGCTATGAAGAGATAAAGAAGATGATGCAGGAGTTTTTATTAGTAACTGAGGAAAAGATAGATCTTCTAATTGAAGTAGTAAAAAAAGAGTTGGAGTTTTTAGATAGAGAGCATATAAATCTATATATTGGAATCCCATTTTGTCCTACTAAGTGTAAGTACTGTTCATTTGCATCATATGAATTGAGTAGTGGAGTGGGAAGATACTATAAGGATTTTGTAAAAACTTTACTAAAGGAGATCGAATTAACTGGAGAGTTTTTAAAGAGAGAGGATTTTAGAATCTCTTCAATATATATAGGTGGTGGAACACCGAGTACATTGACAGAAAAAGATTTGGAAGATGTATTACAAGCTGTAAATAGATATATAGATATGAGTGAAGTGAGAGAGTTTACATTTGAAGCTGGAAGAGAGGACACTCTAACTGAGAAAAAACTTGAGATAGCTAAAAGATATGGAGTTGATAGAATAAGCTTGAATCCACAAACTTTTAAAGAGGAAACTCTAAAAAAAGTAAATAGAAGATTTAATAGAGAGAATTTTGAAAAGTATTTTATAAAGGCAAAAGAGTTAGGATTTATAGTTAATATGGATATAATAGTGGGCTTGCCAGATGAGACTACTGAAGATGTGCTCTATACTCTTGGAGAGCTAGAGAAGTTTGATATTGAAAACTTGACAGTACACACACTAGCTTTCAAAAGAGCCTCTAATCTATTTAAGGAGAGTCAAGATAGAGTAGAATTAGATGGAAAGAGAATAATAGGTAGAATAAAGGATTTAATAGAGAAAAAGGGAATGTTCCCATACTATCTATATAGACAAAAAAATATAATGGAGTGGGGAGAGAATATAGGATACTCAAAAATAGCTTGTGAATCTGTATTTAATATTGAGATGATAGAGGAAAATCAATCTACTATGGGATTAGGTGGTGGAGCGATCACTAAGATAGTTCTTCCTGAAAATGAGTATAGAGATTATATAGAAAGATATGTAAACCCTAAGGATCCAGCTCTTTATATAAGAGAGATGGAGGAGAGAATGGAAGCTAAGAAACAGCTATTTTTAAGATTGAAAGAGAGAGAAACTATATAATAAGATGATAGTGGGGGAAATATGAGAAAAATTTTTATATTAATAATCATTATTTTTTCAGTATCAATTGGAATTTATGGAAATTCTTTTAAAAACAATGAAAATTTTGATATAATAATGAGTGAAAATGTTTTAGATGAAGAGAGTAAGTTTTTAGATATAAATAGTGCTACAAAAGAGGAGATGGCAGGAGCTGGAATCACTTTGAGATTGGCTAGAATGATAGTGGAGTACAGAGAGGAGACAGGTGGCTTTGAGAATTTAAATGAGTTAAAGAGAATAAAAGGGATAGGATCAGCTACCTATGAAAAGTTAAAGGGCAAGTTTTTGATAAAAACTGAGATAGAGAAGAAACCTCTATATATCAATGAAGCTAATGATCAACTTTTGCAGTATTATGGTTTTGATAAAAAAGATATTAAAAATATTAGGAAATATTTAAATAAAAATGGTAAAATAAGCAGTAATCTAGATTTGATGGAAGTTCTTTCAGAGAAGGATTATAAAAAATATAAAACAATAATAAAGTATGATAAATTTTAAGGAAGTGAAGTGATAGAGAATGGGTAAATTAATAAGAGGAGTTAGTAAGAATGCGAGATTTTTTGTTGTGGATACAACAGATATAGTACAAGAGGCTCAAAATATACATAGATGTAGTCCAACTGCTATAGATGCTTTTGGAAGATTATTAACTGCTGGTGTAATTATAGGAAGTACTTTAAAGGGAAATGATGTATTAACTCTTAGAACAGATACAAATGGAGAGTTAAATAATATGGTTGTAACAGCAGATTCTGATGGAGGAGTGAAGGGATATCTTTCAAATCCAAGTGCTGATGTACCATTAAAAGATAATGGAAGATCTGATGTAGGGACTCTAGTAGGAAAAGGAATCTTAAAGATAATAAAAGATATGGGATTAAAAGAGCCGTATGTAGGTTTATCAGAGATAAATTCAGGTGAAATTGCTCAAGATTTAGCTTATTATTTCTATAACTCAGAGCAAACTCCAACTGTAATAGCTTTAGGTGTAAAATTAAAAGATGAGAATACAGTTGAATATGCTGGGGGATATATGATACAGCTTCTTCCAGATGCTGATGACGATTTTATAACAGCTTTAGAGCAAAAAATAGGAGCTATCAGACCAATGACAGAACTTATGGCTGGTGGAATGGATATAAAAAGAATAGCAAAACTTCTATATGAGGATATGAATGATGAAAATGCTGAAAAATTAGTAGAAGATTATGAGATATTAGAGGAGAGAGAGGTAAAATATAACTGTAACTGTTCAGCTGATAAGTTTTATAGAGGGCTTATAACTTTAGGAAAAGATCAGTTAGAAGATATTTTCAAAAATGAGAAGGAGCTAGAGGCAGAATGCCACTTCTGTGGAAAGAGATATAAATTTGTAGAGGATGATTTTAAAGATATATTAGGAAAATAATAGAGAGTATGAGGTAGAGTAGATGAAATTAATAGATTCACACGCTCATCTAAATAATGAGCAGTTTGATGAAGATAGAGATGAAGTTTTAAATAGAATAAAAGATGAGTTAGAGTTTGCTGTAAACATTGGTTATGATCTTCCAAGTAGTAAGATAAGTGTAGAGTATGCTAACAAATATGATTTTATCTATGGAGTAGTAGGAGTACATCCTGTGGATATTGAAGGTTATAGTGAAGAGGTTGAAAGAGAGCTAGAGGAGTTAGCCAAAAACGAGAAAATTTTAGCTATTGGTGAGATCGGTTTAGATTATTACTGGATGAGTCAACCAAAAGAGGTACAACAAGCTGGTTTTAGAAAGCAGATGGAGTTGGCAAGAAGAGTTGGAAAACCTGTTGTAATCCATTCAAGAGATGCTATGGAAGATACACTTAAAATTTTAAAGGAGTTTCCAGATGTAGGAGGAATATTCCACTGTTATCCAGGATCTGTTGATTCAGCTAAAGAGGTAATAGATAGATTTTATTTGGGAATAGGTGGTGTTTTAACTTTTAAAAATGCTAAAAAATTGGTAGAGGTAGTAAAAGATATACCATTAGATAGATTGATATTAGAAACAGATTGCCCATATATGGCTCCTGTACCAAATAGAGGAAAGAGAAATGAACCTATATATGTGAAGTATGTAGCTGAAAAAATAGCTGAATTAAAAGAGATCTCTTTTGAAGAGGTAGCAAGAATTATCAATGAAAATACTAAAAAAGCATATAAGATGATATAAGGGGAAAATATGATAATCTGTCCTGTTTGTAAAGAAAAATTGATAAAAAATGAGAGAACATATAGATGTGAAAATAACCACTCTTTTGATATGGGAAAACAAGGGTATCTAAATCTTTTACTCTCTAATCAAAAACATAGTAAAACTCCTGGAGATGACAAGGAGATGGTGCTTAGCAGAAAGAGATTTTTGGAAAAGGACTATTATAAGATAATTTCAAATAGTGTAAATGAGCTTATAAAAGAGAATCTTGAGAATAAAAAATCTGTAAATATATTAGATATAGGTTGTGGAGAGGGATATTATACAGGAAATATAAAAAAGTTTTTAGAAAATTTGGAGATTGAGAGCAGAATAGTAGGGATTGATATATCAAAAGAGGCTGTGATAAGTGCAGCTAAAACCTATAAGAATATAGATTGGATAGTAGCAAGTGCTACAAATATTCCAGTAGCAGATGAGAGCTTAGATTTTATCATCTGTATGTTTGCAAAGATAATTCCTGAAGAGAAGATGAGAACACTGAAAAAAGGTGGAAAGTTAATTGTGGTTTCTACTGGTGAGAATCATCTAATAGAGTTGAAAAAAGTGGTTTACGAGAGTGTAAGAACAGAGTTTTACTCACCTATTGAGGATTTAAAAATATTCAAGCACTGTAAAAGAGTAAACTGTGTTGGAAAATCTTTTATAAAAGAAAATGAGAGTATAAGAAATCTATTTGATATGACTCCGTATAAATGGAGAAGTCCCAAAGCTGGAGTTGAAAGATTATTCAGCCTAGATAGTTTAGAGATAACTATTGATGTAAATATTGATGTGTTTGAAAAGGAATAGCTATGATATTTGGAATTGGAAATGATATTATTGAGATAGCAAGAATTGAAAAGGCTATTAAAAATGAGAGTTTCAAAAAAAGAATCTATACAGATCAAGAGATAGAGATAATAGAGAAAAAAGGTTTGGGAAGAGGAGCTAGTTATGCTGGAAGATTTTCAGCTAAGGAAGCAATCTCAAAAGCTTTGGGAACAGGGGTAAGAGGATTTAATCTAACAGATATTGAGATACTAAATGATGAATTGGGAAAACCCTGTGTAATTTTAAAAAATTCTCTGAAAGAGAAGCTAAAAGGTAAGAGAGTTGAACTTTCAATCTCACATTCAAAAGATTATGCAGTGGCTATGGCTATAATCATAGAAGAAGGAGAGAAAATTGATAGATAAAGATTTTTATAGTGAATTAGAGGAGTTTATTGCTAAATTATCAGATAAAAAAGATGATGTAAAAATTTTAAACTATGTACTGGATAGACTTGGAGCTATACCTAAAGAGGTTCAAAAATTTATTGCTGAAAAGACGGGATTGATGGAGATAACCATTGAGAATACTATTAACTTTTATCCTAAGTTTAGAGGAAAGGATTCGAGAGTAAAGGAAGTTGCTGTCTGTGTGGGAATGAATTGTGGACCTGCAGGAGGACAGCAGATATACAACGAGCTTGTAAAAATATTAGAACCTGATGAGAAAGGGTTATCTAAAGATGGGAAGATACTGCTTACTACTAAGAGATGTTTTGGAAGATGTGCTAAAGGTCCCAATGTATCTATTGATGGAGTAATTTATAGTTTGATGAATTTACAAGATGTAAAGAGAAAGCTAGGATTGTAATAGGAGGAAATTTTGGATATATTAGATATAAAGAGAGAGTTTTCTGAGTATAAGAAAAAAATAGAAGATATAAGGGGGTCTCTTTGACTTAGATAAGAGAGAACTTAAGATATCAGAACTTGAAAAAAAGACTATGGAAGATAACTTTTGGAATGACAAAAGGACAAGTTCAGCTATAATAAAAGAGATGAATGGAGAAAAGGAATTAGTTGCTGAGTTTAAAAATCTTGTATCAGAGATTGAAAATGAAGAGGTTCTTATTGAGTTTGTAGAACAGGGAGAAGTAGATTTTCAAGATGAGTTAGAGGAGAAACATCAAATTTTAGGAAGAGATGTAGAGCATTTTGATACTAGACTTTTATTAGATGGTGACTATGACTCTAACAATGCAATTGTAACTATACATTCAGGAGCTGGAGGAACAGAGGCTTGTGATTGGGCTGATATGCTATATAGAATGTATTCAAGATGGTGTAGTGATAAAAAGTATAAGATAAGTGAGATGGATTTTATGCCTGGTGATAGTGTTGGAATAAAATCTATAACCTTTATGATAGAGGGAATGAATGCTTTTGGATACTTAAAAAGTGAAAAAGGTGTACATAGACTTGTAAGAATATCACCTTTTGATGCTAATAAGAAAAGACATACCTCTTTTGCCTCTGTTGAGGTAGTGCCAGAGGTAGATGATAGTATAGAGGTAAATATAGATCCAACTGAGATAAGGGTAGATACGTATAGAGCAAGTGGAGCTGGAGGACAGCACGTCAATATGACAGATTCAGCTGTTAGAATTACACACTTTCCTACAGGTATAGTTGTAACTTGCCAAAGAGAGAGATCTCAGTTGAGTAACAGAGAGACTGCTATGAAACTTCTAAAATCTAAATTGATAGAATTAGAGATGAAGAAGAAAGAGGAAGAACTTAGAAAGTTACAGGGAGAACAGAGTGATATAGGTTGGGGAAACCAAATTCGTTCATATGTGTTTCAGCCATATACTATGGTAAAAGATCATAGAACAAACTGTGAATCTGGAAATATTAAGGCAGTTATGGATGGAGATATAGATATATTTATCAATGGATATTTGAGATGGAATAAGCTAAAATAATAAAAATTGGGAAAAGTTACAAATAACACTTTAAAAAATTAAAAATTGTGATAAAATTTAGAGAAAACTATTTATTATTTATATGGGAGAGGGAACAATGGAAAAAAAAGTAAGAACAAGAATAGCTCCATCACCTACTGGAGATCCTCACGTAGGTACAGCTTATATAGCTTTATTTAACTTAGCATTTGCTAATTCTAATGGAGGAGATTTCATCCTAAGAATAGAAGATACTGACCAAAATAGATATACTGAAGGGTCAGAGCAAATGATATTTGATGCCCTTCACTGGTTAGGATTAAACTATGCAGAGGGTCCAGATGTATCTGGAGAGTATGGACCATACAGACAATCAGAGAGATTCCATCTATACGGAGATTATGCTAGAAAACTTGTTGAACAAGGTGGAGCATACTACTGTTTCTGTACTCAAGATAGACTTGAGAAATTAAGAGAGAGACAAAAAGCAATGGGAAAAGCTCCTGGATATGATGGACACTGCCGTTCATTAACTCCAGAAGAGATCCAAGCTAAATTAGATGCTGGAGAACCTTATGTAATAAGATTAAAGATGCCTTATGAGGGAGAAACAGTTATTCACGACAGATTAAGAGGGGATATTGTATTTGAGAACAATAAGATAGATGACCAAGTACTTTTAAAAGCTGATGGATTCCCTACTTATCACTTAGCAAACGTAGTTGATGACCACTTAATGGGAATAACTCACGTTATAAGAGCAGAAGAGTGGATAGCATCAACTCCTAAACATATCCAATTATATAAAGCATTTGGTTGGGATCAACCTGAATTTATCCACATGCCATTACTTAGAAATGCTGATAGAACAAAAATATCAAAGAGAAAAAATCCTGTATCATTAATTTGGTATAAAGAAGAGGGATACTTAAAAGAGGGAATAGTAAACTTCTTAGGATTAATGGGATATTCATTTGGAGAGAATAAGGAGATATTCACATTACAAGAGTTCATAGACAACTTCAACATTGATAAAGTGTCTTTAGGAGGACCAGTATTTGACCTTGTAAAACTTGGATGGGTTAATAACCACCATATGAGAATGAAAGATATCAATGAACTTACAGATCTAGCTATACCTTTCTTTAGACAGTTAGGATATGTAGGAGAAGAGGTATCTGAGCATGAGTACAGAGCTCTTGTTAAGATAGTAGAGATTTTAAGAGAATCTGCTCAAACTCTTAAAGAGATAGCAAAAGAATCTGCAGTTTACTTTGAGGATACATTTGAACTTCCAGTAGTAACTGAAGAGATGAACAAAAAAGAGAGAAAAAGTGTAGAGAAACTAAATGAATCTATACTTGATCCAGTTGGAAAAGAGTCAATAAAATTGTTTATGAAAAAACTTGAAGCTTGGGAAGGAGAAGATTTCACAGTAGAAGAGGCTAAGGAATTACTACACTCTACATTAGATGAAATCGGAGAGGGACCTGCTAAAGTTTATATGCCACTTAGAGCTGTTATTACAGGACAGGCTAGAGGTGCTGACCTATACAACGTTCTATTTATAATTGGTAAAACAAGAACATTAAATAGAATGAAAGCTATGATAGAAAAATATAACGTATTATAAGATTAGATGGTGCTAATTTTAGCACCATCTTTTACTTTAATTTTGAGTTTTTTTGATTAATTTTACAGCAGATTTTTCTTCTGAATATGATAATGTAAATATTAATAGAGTTAAGATTGAAATTATTTTTTTCATTTTTACCTCCTAAATAGATATACTATAAAAAATTATCTTCTAAAAGTTTTGATTGGATACTTCTATTTTAAAAGCTCTATTTTCTAAATTAAAATAGATAGTGATACTTATTTCATTATTATCCATTATTTTTGTAATGGTATACTCTAATGATATTCCTAATTCTGGATGGTTACTGTAATTTGTTGGAATATGTTGCCAGCCATCACTTAAAGGAAAATTTTTGATTAAGATATCAGGAGTTAAATTTTTCAACTCTTTATTGTTTAATTTTATGCTATCACATGTTTCATTATAAAATATGATCATAGAATTTACTATACCCTCTTCAATAGCTTGGGTAGGACTATCATTCTCCAAGATATTTTGATTGGCTATTGTAACTTCCAAGAGTACACCATCTTTTTCTAAAAGTCTAATAATCTTTCCACCTTTTAAAATACTTTTTTTATCTTTTGATAATGACCAATTTGTACGCATGTTATAGTAATCTTCTCCAACTAGTGGATTTAAAAAATAGGGCTTTTTATCACTTATTTTCCAACCATTATTAATAAATTCTTTTAAAGCACTAGGGATAGGAAAATATGTTCCATTGACTTCAATTCCAAATTTATTATTATATTGTATCATACTGTCTTTATTCTCCATTTTTTCTGAATTAATTGAAAGAGTATTTCCAAATAAAATTGTAGAAATATTAATAAAAAAACAAATTATAATAATTAAAATCTTTTTCATTGCTATAATCTCCTATATTTTATGAATGATTTTTTACAGATACAGTTATATCAAAAAATTTCTGTAACACATTATTTTCTCTATAATAACTATCTATCTCAGGAAAAATAAATTCTTCAAGATTTATTTTTTTAAATTCTCATAATTTACTATAAATAAAAGGAATTTCCTACTTCTTTTGAAAATCTACTGAATCCTTAATAACTATTCGATCATCATTCTCATCATAAAGTGTTCCATCTATGTTAAACCTTTGCTCCTCTATCATTTTTCCATTATTTATTTTAGCTTTTAATTGAAGATTGCCATTATCATAATAAACTTCATAAATTCCTTCTTGAGTATTATTTTTAAATTCTTGTCTTGTCCATACATTTCCATTTTTATAATAATCTTCTTTTAGACCATTAAGTTCTCCATCTTTATAGTTTATTATTGATTCTAAAGTACCATCTTCTAAATAAGATTTCCATTCACCGTCCTGTAGATTATTTTTATAACTTCCTGAAAGTCTTATATTTTTATTTTCGTGATATTCTTTGAATTCTCCATTCATCTCACCATTTTTATAAATTACTTCTCCTTGAAGATTTCCATTTGAATAGTATGCTTTAAATTTTCCCTCAAGTATACCATTTTTATAATTTGCAGATACCCTTAAGTTCCCTGTATCACCATAATATTGTTCTGTAAGTCCATCTCTTTCTCCATTTTTAAAGTTAGCATTGTCAATTAGGATTCCATCTTCTGTGTATAATTGGAAAAGTCCATTCTGTTTTCCTTTTTTCCAATGTCCTATCTCTTTGATATTATTTTTAAAATATATGACGTTTAATCCATCTAGCTCTCCATCTTTGTAAGAGTAGATATTAAGGTATGAATCACTTCCACTTTTGACTCTACCACTAAATATTTTATTATTCTCATCATATAATTTAGAATTGATATTTTGAAGTTTGAATTCATCTTTTGCAGGTAAATATCTATAAAAATAATATCTATTTTGATAAGTATAAGTTCCAACTGATATTATAAATAAAACTACTATCCCTAAAATGACTTTAACTTTCATAGAGGATCTCCTAATTTCATTATCTTATTATTAAAATATTATTTTAATAATTTTTGAAATAAATGATATTATTAAAAATATAGTTCCTATTCCTAAACAAATATATTCTCTTCCTTTATTAGTTCCATCTTCAGCTATCCAATATTCTTTAGGATTATTTTTATTTACTAATAACTTATACTCTTTTCCAATTTCATATTCTACATAATTAGTGTCTTTTAATTTTTTCATAAAATTTCTAGTTGCTTTTGGCATCTGATCAATATTTATATTTTTTAATTCATCCACTTGTTTTTTAGATGTATAACTACCTCTGTACTCTTCTTTATAAGTTATTCCATCTATTGTGTATCTAAATATAGGAAAGCTTCTTCTTAATGTTGGAGAATAAGTATAATCAATAAGAACTCCTTTTACACAAATATTATCTTTCATAGTTTTGTTGTATTGAAAAAGATTGAAACTTCCTATTGCTATGAAAACTATTCCTATTATTTTTAACATATTTAACTCCTTTTTTCTTTAATAAAAAAATGCTCATAACAAAATTATTCTTGAATTAAAAAAATAATTTTTGTCATAAGCATCACCTCTTTGTGATTAGAATATAAAGTTTTATAATATTTCTAGTTGATATGAGTATACTACAAAAAATTAATTATAGCAAATGTAAGTTTAAAAATTATATAAATATAAAATAGTGTTTATTAAATGTTTTTAACTTTTCCAAAAAGCTACGCATTGCGTAGCGAATTGAGTTGGACACATTGTAGATTACTTATGAGAGTTGAAAATGATAATACTAGAAATTTAAAATCACTCCAATTTAGAAGGTAAAAAAATAGGGACTGTAAATCTGCAGTCCCTAAAACATTAATCATTCAATTTTAATACAGAAACGAAAGCCTCTTGAGGAATTTCAACATTTCCTATGCTCTTCATTCTTTTCTTTCCTTCTTTTTGTTTTTCAAGAAGTTTTTTCTTTCTTGTAATATCTCCACCATAACATTTAGCTATAACGTTCTTTCTATAAGCTTTTATAGTTTCTCTAGCTATAACCTTTGCTCCTAGAGCAGCTTGGATAGGGATTTCAAATTGTTGTCTAGGGATAACCTCTTTTAACTTTTCACAGATTGCTCTACCTCTACTATAAGCACCATCTTTGTGAGCTATAAATGAGAAGGCATCTACAGGTTTACCAGAAACAAGTATATCAACTTTTACAAGATCAGATTCTTTATATCCAACCAACTCATATTCGAATGAAGCATAACCCTTAGTTCTTGACTTAAGTTTATCATAGAAATCTATAACGATCTCAGCAAGAGGAAGTTCATAAGTTAACATTGATCTATTTTCATCAATGAAATCCATACCGATAAATATTCCTCTCTTCTCTTGACATAGTTCCATTACGTTACCAACATAATCTTTAGGAACAATTACCTTACCTCTTATAAATGGCTCTTCAACAGACATTCTACCTCTTCCACCATCTGGGAATTCACAAGGGTTATCAATAACTAAGACCTCTTGATTTTCCATATTTACTCTATATTCAACTGAAGGTGTAGTAGAGATAAGATCTATATTGTACTCTCTTCTAAGTCTTTCAACAATAATTTCCATATGTAATAATCCTAAGAATCCACATCTGAATCCAAATCCTAGAGCTATTGAAGTTTCAGGAACAAATGTAAGTGAAGCATCATTAAGTTGTAATTTTTCTAAAGCTTCTCTCAAATCTTCATAATCATCAGTAAATAGTGGATAAACTCCAGCAAATACCATTGATTGAGCAGGTTTGAATCCTTCTAATGGGAAGATACAAGGTCTATTAGTATGTGTGATAGTATCTCCAACTCTAGTATCATGAATAGTTTTAACTCCTGTGATTATATAACCAACTGAACCAGAAGTAAGTTCGTTTTGAGGTTTCATAGTAGGAGAGAATACTCCAACTTCTAAGACATCAAAATCTTTTTCAGTTGACCAAATTCTAATTTTATCTCCTTTTTTAATACAACCATCTAAAACTTTAACATATGTAATTACCCCTCTATAATCGTCAAATTTAGAGTCGAATATTAAAGCTTTTAGAGGAGCTTCCTCATCATACTCAGGAGCAGGGACTCTTTGAACTATTGCTTCTAATAGCTCTTCAATACCAATTCCAGTTTTACCTGAACACATAACAGCATCATCAGCAGGTAGACCGATTACATCTTCTATCTCTAACTTTACCTTATCTGGATCAGCAGCAGGAAGATCTATTTTATTGATAACAGGAACAATCTCAAGGTTATTTTCAATTGCTAAATACACATTGGCAAGAGTTTGTGCCTCTACTCCTTGAGCAGCATCTACAACAAGTAGAGCTCCTTCACAAGCTGATAGAGATCTTGAAACCTCATAAATAAAGTCCACGTGTCCTGGAGTATCAATTAAGTTTAACTCATACTCTATTCCATCTTTTGCTTTGTAGTATAGAGTTACTGCTTGAGCTTTTATAGTTATTCCCTTCTCTCTCTCCAAATCCATAGAGTCAAGAAGTTGCTCTTTCATCTCTCTTTTAGAAACAGCACCAGTATATTCAAGTAGTCTATCTGCAATAGTTGACTTTCCATGATCTATATGTGCAATGATAGAGAAGTTTCTTTTATGTTTTTGTAACATTATTACCTCCTAATCTAAATCTATTTATTCACATAATATTATAAAAGATAATACAAAAAAATACAATATTTTTTTACTTAGAGATGAAAAAAGGAAAAAGATTATTCTAATAAGCATCAGCCACTAGAAGTAACTTTTTCCTTTCAATAGATTAGCTATTTAATTTTAACTTAAAAATACACTATTTTTTTAAGTTAGGCATAGTTTGAGCTAATATATCATCTATGTTTTTTACAAGTTCAGCTTGAGCTGCTAAGAAAGCATCTACATCTCCACTGATTTCAATAGTTTCTATAATATCTCCTTGAGCAACATTATCAACTATTTTTTGGTCATCTTCAGAAACAACCTCACCAAATATTGTGTGTTTATAGTTTAACCAATCAGTAGGTACATGAGTTATAAAGAATTGAGAACCATTTGTATTAGGTCCAGCATTAGCCATAGCTAATAATCCTTTTCTATCAAATACTACTCCCTCTTTAAATTCATCACCAAATTGGTAACCAGGTCCACCAGCACCTGTACCAGTAGGATCTCCACCTTGAATCATGAAATCAGCAATTACTCTATGGAATTTTAATCCATCATAATAACCTCTTTTAGATAGGTGTACAAAGTTTGTAACTGTCATTGGTGCAACTTCTGGGAATAATTTTAAATTGATATCTCCCTTAGTAGTTTTTATTTTAGCATTTAATACTATATTTTCCACGTGATTTCCCTCCTTAATATTCAATGGTTTACCAGCTTTTTTATGAGCTTGATAATAAAATCCTCCAGCTATTATTAGCAGAAGAATAACTATTTTTAAAAATTTCATAGTTCCTCCATATTCTAACATATTTTTTTAATTTTTCATAGTTTGATTATATGTGTTTAGCATATTATCTTTAGAAATAGTACCATATATCTCGTAGGCCCATTGAGAAGCCAGCTTTTTATTGATATTATCTATATTTTTTTGAACTCTTAGTATCTTTTCTTCCAAGGCTCTATACTCTTCACGAACAGGTTGCAATCTGTAAATACATTCAATTTGCTCCTCCTCTTGTATAGCATTTTTAAGATCCATAGCAAGTTTATCTTCACGATCTAATACTGAATTGACCTTATCCAAAAGATTGTACTTAGTATTTTCCATCTGTTTCTTTTCATATTCAAAAAGTTTTTTTACAACTTCAGCACCTGAATTATCTTTTAACTCTTCTCTGATTTTTATTTGAGAATCTATAAATTCCTCAGTTAGATTGTTCTCTTTCATAATATCAAAAATATATTTTTTTATATTTTCAATTTTTTCACTATCTATTGATTTTTCTTGATCATCCTCAATAATTTCAGCTTTTAATCCCTTTAAAAGTTTCTCATATTTTGGAATAACTTCATTTTCTAAAATCTCAACAGCTGAGATTTCTCCGTTATTATTTAATTCATCTAATCTTCTGTTAATTTTTATAAAAATTTGAAGTATAACCTCAATAGAAAATTTTAGAATCTCATTATACTCTTTTCTTTCCATTTCTCTCTCCATAATATTGATAGTAGTGACACTCTATACCACCATTATATAATTTTCTATTTTTTGTAGATTTTTTACCAAAAGCTTTCTCAAAACCTTTGTGAGATGTGATAATATAGTAAGACCATTTTGGTATTCTCATTCTACAAATATCTCCAAGTAAGCCATACAATCTTTCAACAGCTTCCTCATCTAAAAGTCTATCTCCATATGGTGGATTTGTGATAAGTGCTCCATACTCTTCATCTCTTTCCATATCCAAAAAGTTTTGACACTCAAGAACTATATCATCTTCAACTCCAGCTTTTTGCATATTTTTTCTTGCAATTTCAACAGTATCTGGATCAATATCAGAACCATAGATTTTTACCTCTTTATCATAATCTTCCATAGAAAATGCTTCATCTCTTGCATCTATCCATTGATCTTCAGGGATAAGTTTCCAATCTTCACAAGCAAAATTTCTATTAGCACCTGGGGCTATATTCCTAGCTATCATAGCAGCTTCAATAAGTAAAGTTCCTGTACCACACATTGGATCTACTAGAGGTAGTTCTCCACCTTTCCATCTTGATAGTAGAACAAGAGCAGCAGCCATAGTCTCTTTTATAGGAGCTTCATTTTTAATAGCTCTATAACCTCTTTTATGTAAAGGATCTCCACTGGTGTCAATCATCACAAGAAATATATCATTATGAGCTTGAATTTTTATAGCAAATTTAGCTCCATCTTCATAGAAATAACTTTTTCCATACTTCTCTTTTAATTTCTCTACAATAGCTTTTTTAGTTATTTTCTGTATATCAGATTTAGAAAAAAGCTTAGATTTAACAGAACTTACCCAACTTACAGGGAATTCTCCATTCTCTTCAATAATATCTCCCCAAGGTAATCTTTTTATATTAGTAAAAAGTTCCTCAAAAGTGACAGCTTTAAACTCCCCCATCTTAATAAATACTCTATCAGCACATCTTAAGTGAAGATTAGCTTTGATAATATCACTTATAGTTCCATCAAACTCAACTCTTCCGTTAAAAGCTTTAACATTATCAAAGCCTAGAGCTATACACTCATCTCTTACAACACTCTCTACTCCCATAGTAGTAGAGGCAATTAAAGTTATCTTATCATTCATCTATTTGTTTCTCCTCTTTTCTTAAAAGTTTTAAGTAAATTAATTTTAACATTCCAAATATAGGGACCCCAAAGAACATACCCACTGGACCAAAAAGGCTACCACCAATCAATACAGAAAGCACAATCCAAAATGTTCTCATACCAACTGTTTCACTGACAATTTTAGGACCAATTATCCAACCATCTACAAGCTGTGCAATTGTAATTGCTAAGGCTAAGAAGATTAACTTGTATGGGTTTGCAAGTGCTACCAAGAAAACAGCAATAATTCCAGCCACAATAGATCCAATGTATGGGATCATATTTCCTAACCCAATCATAATACCACTGATTACAGCATATGGTGTTTTTGTCACAAACATTACAGCAAAGGTAATAAAACCAACTGCAGTAGAAACAATAATTCTACCCCAGATATAGCTCATTAGAATTTTTCTAGATTTTTCCAAAAAGTCAATAGTAGCTGAACTTTTTTCTGCTCCAAAGATAATTGAAAAAATATTTCTCAAAAAACCAATAAAATATTCTTTATCAATTAAAATTAGGAAGGCTAGAAAGAATCCAATAAAAAATTTTGTAAGGGCAACCCCCCACCAAACAATATTCCAGAAAGCAGATAGTCCAAAATCCTGTATAGATGTCATATTATCTCTTATGAAACTATTGATACTCTCTCTGATCTCGGCATCACCAATAGTTAGAATATTTTTTTCTTTTAGAAAATCAATTCCTAAAGTTGCATATTTTTCAATTTGCTCCTGCATCACAGGAAGTTTATCATATAGCTCTCTCAAACTTTTACCAACTTGAGGAACGATTATGGCTATTCCAATAAAAATGATGAAACCAACTAAGATAATTGTAGATATTACAGCTAAAATCCTCTTCATATTGAATTTTTCTTCTATTAAAGAAACTACAGGATCTAAAAATATAGTTATAAAAAAAGCGTAGATAAGTGGGGTTAAATACCCAACATACTTACTATATATAGCTATAAAAGCTTCATGTTCTTGAAAAAAGCTTTGAATAACTACTAAAATAATACCAATTCCTAAGAATTTTAAAGATTTTTCTTTAGACATTTTTCACCTCTATTTAATAATATAATCTAGATCATCACTATTATTTTTTTCCCCCACAATTTTGATAAATAATTTATCAGGAATACCAATTATAGCTTCACCAGGTGAACTTATCCAACCTCTTTTAACATTGATTTTTCTAGGTGAATTAGATGTAGTAACTCTAACTTTATTATCTTTAAATTTAACATTAACACCACCTAGGACTGTATCAACAAAAATATCTCTCTCCTCTTTTTGTAAAGGGTAGACATATTTTAAATTTCCATCAACATAGATCTCAACTTTTGAAGGTTTCTCCTCTCCTAATTTGAGGACTTTGGCTCCTAAGATAGAAAAAAAAGCTATAAAAAATAGATATATAACCAAATCCCCAATTCTAAAGTATTTTCTTTTGTTTTTCATATATTAATTGAAAGCAACTCCTATTTTTTCTCCCATATAAACTTTTGTTTCAATTCCATTTTTTGTATTCTCTATTAGGTCTTTATCTATTTTTATCTTATCTTTTTCAAACACAAGAATACAAGTAGATCCACCAAAATAGAAGTATCCCTTCTCTTCTCCTTTTTTTACAAAACTATCTGGAGTGTAGCTCTGTTTTATTCCACCGACCATAGTAGCTCCAACCTCAAACATAGCTATATCACCAAAATTTTTAGTTTGTAGAATGGAAAACTCTCTCTTATTTTCACAAAAAATTCTAAAATTTTTCTTGATTGCATGGGTAGAAACAGAGAAGTAATCACCATTGATAAGTTTACTTGCACCTATTTTTCCATCACAAGGAAAATGAAATCTATGATAATCTATAGGAGCTAATCTCACAATTAGAAAAACTCCACCCTCATATTTTTTAGCTAGTTCACTATCTTGAAAGAACTCCTTCAAAGTAAATTTATCCCCTTTTATAAAGAGCTCTTTCTCTTTTTCCAAATTTTCAAATACAAGGATTTTCCCATCTGCTGGTGAAGTTAGAACATTTTCATCAAAGTCAATACTTCTAGCACCATCTTTTAATTCTCTATAGAAAAAATCATTAAAAGAGGTAAATTGATCAATAGTTTTTTTAGCTTCTTCAATGTTGATATCCGCTTCCTTTATAAAACTAGGGATCTTTTTAGTAGACTCCTTCTTATCCATCTGTTTACCATAGTAATCAGTAAGAAATTTCTTTTTTACCACAAGGTTTAGAGGAAGTTCTCCAAGAGGATTGTAGTATAGAAATTTTAAATATTTCTCTCCTGGCACCTTTTCAATCTTAATCTCCCCTGTTTTTCTCTCAATATACTTAATTTTATTAAACTCCATAATTACACCTTTCTAAAATAATGTCTATCTAATTTCAGCTTTGATATTTTTTATTAGTTTGTATTTTAATTCAAGTAGATCAGCTGAAAGGTCAACTTTATATTTATGTGGATTTTCAAGTCTTTTTCTTTCAGGAGAGACTTTTTTTAGACTGTCTAGATAGTATTTTTGACAACCCATTATATCAAATAATCTCTCATATTCAGTAGTATTAATCTCACCATTGATTATATAATCATTAGTAAGTCTTTTAATTGTATACTCTCCCTTTTTTAAGTCACTAAATTTAAAATCATATTTTTCATCTCTAATAGTAAGATTTTTTCCTTGAATAAGTAGTTCTCTATCAGAGTCACCATTCATAAGAGTAATCAGATCAGCATAGGCAAATCCATGATTATCATAGACTCTATATACCTCTTTAAATCCAGGATTGGAAATTTTAACAACATCTTCAGAAAGTTTAATAACAGGATTATTATCAATCTGAACAATTTTATATACTCCACCAAAACAAGGATTAGACTTACTTACAGCAATCTCATCACCAACACCATAGATATCAGCACAAACACCCTGCTCTCTAAGAGATCTTATTAACTCCTCATTCAGTGAGTTAGTTAGTACAATTTTAGCTTTTTTAAATCCAGCTTCATCTAGGATTGCTCTACACTTTTTAGAAAGATATGCCAAGTCTCCAGAATCTATTCTAATTCCATAAATTCCCTTGTATGAATCATCTATCCCACAATTTTTAAAAGCTTCAATTGCATTTTTAATTCCCATTCCTAAAGTATTATAAGTGTCAATTAGGAGGATTAAAGCATTTTTCTCTCTATTTTGTCTATGTTTTATAAAAGTTTCAAAAGCAGTTCTCTCTGCTTCACTTCCAACACCAAAAGTCTGCACATATGAGTGAGCCATAGTACCTATACTAGGGATACCATATTTATACTCAGTAACCAAATTAGAGTGGTTGACACATCCACCTATAACAGCAGCTTTATTTCCAGCAACAGCACTGTCAAATCCATGAGCTCTTCTACTTCCAAAAGATGAAACAGGAACTGGATAGGCAGCTCTAGTGACTCTAGAAGCCTTAGTAGCAATAGCCATCTGCATATTAAGAATATTAAGTATAGGAGTTTCTAAGATTTTTGCCTGAATTAGAGGAGCTTTTATTGTTAACACAGGCTCATTAGGATAAGCTATCTCTCCATCTCTCATAGCATAAATATCACCAGTAAATTTCATATTAGAAAGATAATCTACTAAGTGTTGCTCTTCAATTATCTCAGAAAAATACATTCTTTTCTCCTCAGTAGATGTGTTATTTAGAATTTCGATTAGGTTGATAACTTCTTGAACACCTGCTACTACAGCAAAACCACCATCTTCAGTTTTTCTGAAAAAAACATCAAAAATAGCTATTTTTTCCTCCATGTGCTCCATTAGAAAAATATCACTCTCTGTATATTGATATCTATCTGAATTTATAACTTTTGCAAATTCCGTTAATGTTTTTTTTCTTATCATAAAACTCTTCTCCTTATAAATTTTAAAGATATTTCTATGTAATTATATCACTATTTTCACAATATTTCTAGAATCATCTTCTCTTTTGTGAAAAATAATGTTATGATATTAAGTAAAATGTATTGAGGTGAAAAGTATGAGAGCAGTAATACAAAGGGTAAAATATGCATCTGTCACTGTAGATGGAGAGATAGTTGGAAAAATAGAAAAAGGGCTAATGGTACTGTTAGGTGTGACACATACTGATGGAGAAAAGGAAGTAAACTGGTTAGCAAGTAAGATAAAAGACTTGAGAATTTTTGAGGACGCAGAGGGAAAAATGAACTTAGGTTTGGAGGATATAAAGGGAGAATTGCTAGTAATATCTCAATTTACTCTATATGGAAATTGCATAAAGGGACGTCGTCCAGGGTTTACAGAGGCAGCTAAACCAGATTTAGCTAATCCTTTATATGAAAAGTTTTTAGAGAAATGCAGAAGTTTTGGAATAAAAACTGAGTGTGGAATTTTTGGTGCTGATATGAAAGTTGAACTTTTAAATGATGGACCTGTGACATTAGTTATTGATACAGCAGATGTGGCCAATCTAAAATAAAATTAAATTAGAAAAAATAAAGAATTGTTATACATTTTAAGATTGATTAAGTGATCAAACTTTTATCGTATTAACAATTCTTTAGATTTTTTATAAAAAATGCGTAGATTAACTATTGGAATCATAGTAATAATCAATTCCAAGATTTTTTAAAAATATAGAATCTAAGCCTTGACTATAGAAAAGATTGAAGATTAGTGGTTGTTCTATCTCTACATTTTCTTTCATAAAAATGAGTGTTTCTAAAGTACGAGGTTCTACAAATTTAGCTTTAGAACTCTCTATTATAGAGAAGTTAAAAGCAAAGTTTCGTTCCTCTTTTATCACAACTTTATATTTAAACTTATTAGAAAAAGTTTTATGAAAATTATACCAATCAATTACACCTTTTATATCAAATATAAAAAGTTCAGGATCGAGATTTAAATTTTTTATGATTTCATCTACCTTTTTAAAGAAATATTTATAATCTTGTAGTAGATTAAATCTAATAGTGTAGAAAAAATGAGTTTTTATAAAGTTTTTCTCAAGAATCTCCCTACAAGCTTTTTCAAACATATCAAGAGCAAAATTGTCAAATATCTTCTCTTCACAAGCCATTTGATACATATACTCCTTATCATTGAATCCCAGAGTGGAAAAATCTTTCATAACCTTATAACCAAATATTAGATTGTCCCTTGTTGAAATAACAGGTATAAATTTGAATTTCATCCTGTCTAAAACTCTTTCAAAGTATTTCATGTATTCACCTCAGTTAAAAATTATCAAATTTTTTAATGAATGTAACCAATAAGTTTAAATCAATAAATCTGTACTCTTCTAATTTTTCTTCACTTAATTCATTTATTTTCTCTCTAAATGGTAATTTTTTAGCAATATTTATAGAGGTATCTATAAATTTTTGCTGTGAATCATCTTTAATAAAAAGATCTCCTAAAAAATTATCCTTTGAAATAGCAATTGATTTATAAGGATTATCAAAGTTATTAAGATTACTAAGTATAGGATCTGAGAGTAAAATATGCCCTTCATAAATCTTATCTCTAATTATTTCAAGTAACTCTAATAGATCTTTTTTTTGAAAAAAAAGCACTTCATTGCTCTCTTTATAAATGTTATATACTTTGCTATTGTTAGTTATTATAATATAATCCATGAGTATTCAACCTCCCCGTTATTTTATTAACACATAAATAGAGAATAGTCAAGAGGAAAGAAAAAAATATTAAAAATAAAAATAAATAAAAAAAGTGTTGACAGAAATTAAAAAAGTAGATATAATTACTTTTAGTAAAAAAAAAGGTACAAATTGGAGGGAGTAGTATGAAGAGTTTATTAAGTATTAGAAATTCTAAGTTTAATGATTATTTTCTTAATATTTCTTTCGATTTTTCTTTTAAAAATATATTTATTTTAAAATTTATTAATTATTATTTAAAGATGGTGATATGACATTTGATGTTATATCATTTTTTTTGGGAAAATTTTAGTATGTTAAGAAATGTAGGAGGTCAAAGTGAGAGGAAAACTTATTCTTGAAAATGGTATGAGTTTTGAAGGGAAAATTTTTGGAGAGTTAGGAGAGACAGTTGGTGAGATAGGATTCAACACAGGAATGACTGGTTACCAAGAGATCTTAACTGATCCTTCAAATTGCGGACAAATGGTAGTGATGACATACCCTATGATAGGAAACTATGGAATAAACATAGAGGATATGGAATCTAATAAAGTTCAAGTAAGAGCTTTAATAATAAAGGAAGATGCAAAGCTACCAAATAACTTTAGATGCGAAATGACTTTAGATGGTTTCTTAAGACAATATAATGTAACTGGATTTAAAGGAATTGATACAAGATACCTTACTCAAATAATTAGAGATAATGGTGCTATGAAAGCTATAATAACAGCTGAAGATTTAACAAAAAAAGAGATCCAAGAGAGATTTGATAGATTTTCAACTAAGGAAGCAGTAGCTGAAGTAAGTACAAAAGAGATCTATGAGATAGCTAATGAGGGAAAAAGAGTTGGAGTTCTTGATTTAGGAGTAAAAAATAGTACTCTTAACTATATGAAAGAGAAGGGATTTAACGTAGTAGTATTCCCATATAACACAAAAGCTGAAGAGATACTAGCTCAAAACTTAGATGCATTAGTAATTTCAAATGGACCTGGAAATCCAGAGAATTTAAGTGAGACAATAGAAGAGGTAAAAAAATTAGCTGGTAAGATAGCAATATTTGGAGAAGTATTAGGAGAGCAGGTAATAGCACTTGCCTTTGGTGGAAAAGTAGAAAAATTAAAATATGGTCATAGAGGTGGATATCCAGTAAAAAATCTAGAGACTGGAAAGGTAATAATCACTTCTCAAAATACAGGATATGTAGTAAGTGAGGCTCCTGAAGGATTTGAGGTAACTCATCAAGGAGTTAACGTAAAAACAATCGAAGGAATAAAAAATGAAGCTTTAAAAATCTGTGGAGTTCAATATATGCCAGATTTATATAGAGATTCAAATGATGTTTTCGAAAATTTTTTAAAACTTGTGTAATAAATTTTTAGGTTATTTAAGGTATAGAATTTAACAAAATTTTAGGAGGAAATGATGTTAGATAAATCAATAAAAAAAGTATTAGTAATAGGTTCAGGACCAATTATCATAGGACAAGCAGCAGAGTTTGACTACTCAGGAACACAAGCTTGTGAAACATTAAAAAACGAGGGAATAGAAGTTGTATTAATAAACTCTAACCCTGCAACAATAATGACTGATAAAGCTGTTGCAGATAGAATATATATAGAGCCAATCACAGCAGAATTTGTAGAGAAAGTAATAGCTAAAGAGAGACCAGATTCACTTCTTGCTGGAATGGGAGGACAAACTGCATTAAACCTTGCTGTTGAATTAACAGAGAAGGGTATATTAGAAAAATATGGAGTAAGAGTAATAGGAACTTCTGTTGAATCAATAAAAAAAGGTGAGGACAGAGAGATCTTCAGAGAAACAATGGAGAAAATTGGAGAGCCTTGTATTGAGAGTGAGATAGTAGAGAGTTTAGAAGATGGAATTAAAGTTGCTGCACAGATCGGTTATCCAGTTGTAGTAAGACCAGCTTATACAATGGGAGGAACTGGTGGAGGAATTGCCTACACTCAAAAGGAATTAGAAGAGATACTATTAAAAGGATTAAAATTATCAAGAGTTGGACAAGTGTTAATAGAAAAATCTATCTTAGGTTGGAAAGAGATAGAGTATGAGGTAATGAGAGATAAGAATGGAAACTGTATTACAATATGTAATATGGAAAACGTTGACCCAGTTGGAATCCATACTGGAGATTCAATAGTTGTAGCTCCAACACAAACTTTATCTCATAAAGAAGCTGTAATGTTAAAAAAATCAGCTTTAAAAATATTAGATGAGGTAGGAGTAATTGGAGGATGTAACGTTCAGTTTGCTCTACACCCAAAATCAATGAAATATGCTATTATTGAAATTAACCCAAGAGTTTCTCGTTCATCAGCACTAGCTTCTAAAGCAACTGGTTATCCAATAGCAAGAGTATCAACAAAACTTGCTTTAGGATATACACTTGATGAGATAATAAACGAAGTAACAGGGGAATCATATGCTTGTACAGAGCCAACTATAGACTATATAGTTGCAAAAATTCCTAAGTGGCCATTTGATAAGTTCAAAAATGCAAATAAAGTATTAGGTACAAAAATGATGGCAACTGGAGAGGTTATGTCAATTGGAGATAACTTTGAGGCAGCTTTCTTAAAAGGATTAAAATCATTAGAGATAGGAAGATTTAACCTTGAGCACCCTTCAGTTAAGAAATTAACTATGGAAGAGTTAAAGAAAGCAGTTGTGAGACCTGATGATGAGAGAATATTCGTAGTTGCTGAAATGTTAAGAAGAGGATATATCAAAGAAAAATTACAAAAAATCACTGGTATAGATAAGTTCTTTATGGAAAAAATCGAGTGGTTAGTAAGACAAGAGGAGATCTTAAAGAAAACTAAATTTAAAGATTTAGATCCAGAGTATTTAAGAAAATTAAAGAAAAAAGGATTCTCTGATAGAGGAATTGCTGAATTGATGAATGTTACTGAAGATGACATCAGAACAAAAAGAGAAGAGCATCACATAATACCAGCTTATAAGAGAGTAGATACTTGTGCTGCTGAGTTTAAAGCTCAAACATCTTACCTATACTCAACTTATGATGAGCATGATGAAGTAGAAGTAGAAAATAAAAGAAAGATAATAGTTATCGGTTCAGGACCAATAAGAATTGGACAAGGAATAGAGTTTGACTACTGTACAGTTCACTCAATAAAAACACTAAAGAAAATGGGAATAGAGAGCATAATCATAAACAATAACCCAGAAACTGTATCAACTGACTATAATACAGCTGATAGATTATACTTTGAGCCATTAATCTTAGAAGATGTTTTAAATATAATTGAAAAAGAGAAACCAGAAGGAGTTGTACTTCAATTTGGAGGACAAACTGCTATAAAACTTGCTAATGCTCTATCTGATAGAGGAATAAAGATATTAGGAACTTCAGCTGAAAAAATAGATGAGGCAGAAGATAGAGAGAAATTTGAAGCAATGATGGAAGAGTTAGATATTAAGAGACCAAAAGGAAGAGCAGTTTGGGATATTAACCACGGAATCGAGATAGCTAATGAGATAAAATATCCAGTATTAGTAAGACCTTCTTACGTACTTGGAGGACAAGGAATGGAGATCTGTCATGATGAGTACAACTTAGTAAAATACTTAGAGTCATCATTTGAAAGAGACCCAGAAAACCCAGTATTAATTGATAAATACTTAAATGGAATAGAATTAGAAGTAGATGCTATCTGTGATGGTAAAGATGTATTAATTCCAGGAATAATGGAGCACTTAGAGAGAGCAGGAGTTCACTCAGGAGACTCAATCACTATCTATCCTCAACAAAATCTATATGAGGGAACAGAGGAAAAAGTATTAGAGATAACTAAAAAGATTTCTCAAGCTTTAGAAACAAAGGGTATGATGAATATTCAATTTATAGCTTATGAAAATGAGTTATATGTAATAGAAGTTAACCCAAGATCTTCAAGAACAGTTCCATATATATCAAAAATATCTGGACTTCCTGTAATTGAGATAGCAACAAGAATAATCTTAGGAGAGTCATTAGAAGAGATAGGTTATGGAACAGGAATCTATAAGAAACCTAACTTAGTAGCTGTAAAAGTACCAGTATTCTCTACTGAAAAATTATCAAGTGTTGAGGTATCATTAGGACCAGAGATGAGATCAACAGGAGAGGTACTAGGAGTAGGAAATAATGTAGATGAGGCAATCTATAAGGGATTATTAGGAGCTAAGAGAGTTCACTTAATTCAAGATAGAAAGATATTAGTAACTATTAGAGATAAAGATAAAGAGGAGTTCTTACCAATAGCTAAGAGCTTAGTAAGACATGGATCTACTCTGTTTGCAACTAAGGGAACACAAAAATTCCTAGCTGAACACGGAGTTGAATCAACTTTAATCAATAGAATGGGAGAGGCTTCACCTAACATTGATGATGTATTAAAAAATAGACAAGTAGATCTATTAATCAATACACCTACAAAAGCAAATGACGCTCAAAGAGATGGATTTAAAATGAGAAGAGCTGCTATTGAATATGGTGTAGATGTACTTACTTCATTAGATACAATCAATGCAATCTTAAGAATGCAAGATAGCCATATTGATGAGAATAAATTAGATGTATTTGATGTAAGTAAAATCTAATTTGAGATTGTAGATATTAAAAATTTAAATTGAGATTATTGAAATAATCTTTAGAAAAGGGAAAAAGTTACTTTTAAAATTAGTGTTTAGATAATACTGATTATAGTGATTTTTCCCTTTTTATTTACCTCGGTTTTAAATTATTATTTTTTTCTTAATAAAGATAATTATTTATTTTTTATATAAAAATATGATATAATAATAAAAATAAGAAAAAAACAGTATATTGATATGGGAGGAAATAAAATATGAGAGATTGCATTTTAATTGGAGTAGCAGGAGGAAGTGGAAGTGGAAAAACAACTGTTGCAAACAATTTAGTAAAAGCTTTTAAAGCTGATGATGCAGCTTTAGTAGAGCAAGATGCATACTATAGAGAATTAACAAATATGACTTTAGAGGAAAAAGCAAAGGTAAATTTTGATCATCCTGATTCAATAGAGTTTGATTTATTAAGAAAACATCTGGTAGCTTTAAAAAATGGTGAAGTTATAGAGAGACCTATTTATGATTTTACAACTCACTCTAGAAAAGATGGTGTTGTAAAGATCAATCCGTCAAAGATAATTATAGTTGAAGGGATACTAATTTTTGCAGTACCTGAAATAAGAGAGTTATTTGATGTAAAGATATATGTTGATACAGATGCAGATGAAATGATATTGAGAAGAATAGAGAGAGATATGAACGAGAGAGGAAGAAGTTTTGAATCAGTAAAGAATCAATATCTTACAACAGTAAAACCAATGTATTTAGAGTTTTGTGAGCCAAGCAAACGTTATGCAGATATAATAATTCCTAGAGGTGGAGAGAATAAAGTGGCTATTGATATGATTTTAAGCACTTTAAGAGGACATCTAAATAAATAGAGTATAATAGTAAGGACACTTTATTTGAAGTGTTCTTATTTTTATATTGTATAAAATTAAAATTGTAGACATAAATAGTAAAAAATATTATAATGTATTGTATTTACTATATTTTTAGGAGGGCAAATGAGTAATAAAGGAGAATTAGTTTTAGAAAGTATTAGAACGACATATAGAAAGAAAATATGGAGTAAATTTATAAAGGGAATAAAAGATTTTAATTTGATAGAAGATGGGGATAAGATAGCAGTTGGTGTGTCAGGAGGAAAAGATAGTCTACTATTATGTAAGTTATTTCAAGAGTTAAAAAAAGATAGAAGTAAGAATTTTGAGGTAGCATTTATCTCTATGAATCCAGGATTTGGTTCTATGGATATGGAACAATTTAAAAAAAATCTAGAGGAGCTTGATATTCCTTGTGAAATATTTGATGCAAATGTGTGGGAGGTAGCTTTTAGAGAGGATCCAGATAATCCTTGTTTCCTATGTGCTAAGATGAGAAGAGGTGTACTTTATAACAAGGTTGAAGAGTTAGGATATAATAAATTAGCTTTAGGACACCATTTTGATGATGTTGTAGAGACAGCTATGATAAATATGTTTTATGCAGGAACAGTGAAAACTATGATACCTAAGGTTAGCTCTACAAGTGGAAAAATGGCTGTAATTAGACCTCTTGTCTATATTAAAGAGAAGGATATAATCTCATATACTCAAAGAAACGAGATAAAGGCAATGAGTTGTGGATGTCCAATTGAATCTGGAAAAGTGGACTCAAAAAGAAGAGAGATAAAAAACCTATTAGCAGAGTTAGAGAAGACAAACTCAAATGTAAAACAGAGTATTTTTAATTCGTTGAAAAATATAAATATAGATTATGTAATGGGATATACTAAAGGAAATAAAAATAAGGGTGAGATATAGTAATGGAAAAAAAGAACTCGATCTTAAAAAATATTGAGGGAAAGGGGTTTGGAAAAACTATCTGGAGTCCAATAGGTAGAGCTATGCATACCTATAATATGGTAGAAGAGGGAGATAGAATAGCAGTTGGAATCTCAGGAGGAAAGGATAGCTTGACCACTTTAAATGCTCTAGTGAGAATAAAGAAGATAGCTCAGATAGATTTTGAGATAATTCCGATACACATACATCCAAATACTGATAAATCATCTTATGAAAAAATTGAAAAGTACTGTAATGAGCTTGGGCTTAAATTACAGGTAGAGCCTACTAATCTAAGTGATCTACTATTTGGAGAAAAGGAGGTAAAAAATCCTTGCTTTTTATGTGGAAGAATTAGAAGAGGAATACTATATAGAATAATGAAGGAGCAAAATATTAATAAACTTGCTTTAGGGCACCATAAAGATGATATAATTGAAACTTTTTTGATGAATGTATTCTATCAAGGTAATATGAAGATGATGAAACCTAGTTATATTTCAGAGGAGTATGGGGTAAGAGTCATTAGACCATTAGCATATGTTGAGGAAAAAGATATAATAAGATATGTAAAAAAACAGGAATTACCAGTTGTACAATCTGATTGCCCATATGAAACTAGTGAAAACTCAAAGAGGTTGAGAGTTAAAAACCTAGTTAAAGAGTTATCGTTAGAGAACAAAGATGTTAGAAGTGTAATATTTAATAGTATAAAAGATATGTTAAACTAAAATTAACTACTATTTTTTTTAGAATATGGTATAATTATAAGTGTAATATTATTTTTTATGAAGAAAACAGGGAGAAAATATGAATATCCTAATTATTCAACGAGATGAGAGACAGGGAGAGTATATAGCAAAAGGTTTGAAGGAATCAGGGTATAGTGCAGATTATACTTGTAATTATGAGGAGGCACAACACTTTTTTTCAATAGCAAGTTATGATTTTATTATAGCTGATACTATTATTTCAGATATCTCAGGAATTGAGTTTTGTAAGTATATAAGAGGTATAGATAAAAGAATTGGAATGATATTTGTATCTAGTGATACAGATATAGAGACTAAGATAGGAGTATTAAATAGCGGAGCTGATGATTATATAGTCAAACCATTTCTTTTTGTTGAGCTACTTGCAAGAATAAGAGCAGTTGTGAGAAGAAGTTCTGACAGAACAGGAGATTCTCAAGATAATATTTTAGTTGTAAAAGACTTATCTCTAAATTGTTTAACTAGAGAGGTTAAAAGAGGGAATAAAACAATTGAGTTGACAACCAGAGAGTATATATTACTAGAGTATTTTATGAGAAATAGGAATATAGTTTTGACTCGTACTATGATAAAGGAGAAGATTTGGGGGATAGATTTTATATCAGATACAAATATAGTAGATGTATATATAACTCACCTAAGAAATAAAATTGATAAAAATTTTGAAGAGAAACTTTTTCATACAGTTCGAGGAGCTGGCTATGTATTAAGGTGATTAAGGAGAAAAAGAGATGAGTTTTTATGAAAGAATGTTAATAAAAGTTTTAGAAAAAAGTATGTCAGCACAGGATAGCGAGATACTAAAAAAATTAAAATCGGGAATAGACTTGAGTACACAGGATAAAAAAGAGCTAGAGGAGCTAATCGACAGTCTATAATCAGGAGGAAAAATGAAGTTTATATATGATAGGAATAAGACCGCTGTAATATTTGGAGAGAAGGAGTATAGTTACAGAGATATTATTCGTAGAATAAAGTATTACTCAACAATGTTGAATGTTACAGAGGGAAGAGTTGTAGTTACAATGGAGAATAGACCTGAGATGATCTGTTCTATTTTTGCAGTGTGGGATAGGGATAATACAGCAGTAGTTCTAGATTCAGGATATACTGGTGAACAGTTTGCCTATGCATTTTCAGACTCTGAACCTAGTTATATATTTACATCTAAAAAAATATATGAGAGAGTTAAAGAGGGAGTTGAACTTTCTAAGAGAGAGATAGAGATAATTACAGTTGATGATATAGTTGTTCCAGAGGATTTTGAACCAAATAGTTATGAGGTGGATATAGCAGATATGGAGAAAATAGCACTATTGCTATACACTTCAGGGACAACAGGAAATCCTAAAGGTGTAATGTTAACTTTTAATAATATTGAATCAAATATTAAGGCTGTAAGAGAGATAGAATTGGTAAATGATAAAGATAGAGTACTGGCAATACTTCCATATCACCACATACTACCATTGAACTTGACAATGCTTATGCCTATGTATTTTGGGACATTCTTGGTAATATTGGAGGAGTTATCTTCCGAGGCGTTAAAAACAGCTTTGAAGAAACACAAGATAAGTGTAATAATAGGTGTTCCAAGAGTATGGGAGATGTTGCATAAGGCGATAATGGGAAAAATAACTAAGAGCTATGTAATCAATAAATTGTTTAATTTATGTAAAAAAGTGGACAGTTTAGCTTTGAGTAAAAAGGTATTTAAAAAGGTTTCAGATGAGCTAGGTGGCTCAATGAGAGTATTAGTATCAGGTGGAGCAAAGCTTGATGCAGATATTTCAGCTAATTTCAAAGCATTAGGATTACCAATAATAGAGGGATATGGACTTACTGAAACATCTCCTATAATAGCTTTTAATCGTCCAAATAACAATGTTATTGGTTCTGTTGGACAATTGATTCCAGATATTGAGGTTAAAATAGCAGAAGATGAGGAGATATTAGTAAAGGGAGCCAATGTAATGAAGGGTTACTATAAGAACCCAAAAGCAACATCTGAGGCTATTGATAGTGATGGTTGGTTCCACACAGGAGATTTAGGAAAATTTGAAAAGGATTCTCTATTCATAATTGGAAGAAAGAAAGAGATGATAGTTTTATCTAATGGAAAAAATATAAATCCAGGAGATATAGAATCCTCTATATTAAAGGAAACAGATTTGGTAAAAGAGATAGCTATAATGGAGTATAACAACCATTTAATGGCTGTTGTATACCCAGATTTTGATCTGATAAAGCAGAGAAAGATAGCTAATATCAAAGAGACTTTAAAATGGGAGATCATTGATAAATACAATGTAACTGCCCCAAAATATAGAAAAATATTGGAAGTTAAAGTAGTAAAAGAGGAGTTACCTAAGACTAAGCTTGGAAAAATTAGAAGATTTATGTTGAAAGATTTTCTTAATAAGGCTGATGAAAATGTAAAAGAGAACAAGGAGATAAAGAAAGAGAGTGCTACTATTCCAGAAGATATAAGTTTACAGTATAGAAAGCTAAAAAAATATATTGAAGAGAGCTTCAATGTTGAGGTAGAACCACAGTTTCACCTAGAATTAGATTTAGGTTTGGACTCTTTAGATATAGTTGAAATTCTTTCATTTATAGAGTCAAGTTTTGGTGTAAAGATAAATGAAGAGGAGTTTAGTAACCTAAAAAATATTTTAGATATAGCTAAATTTATAAAGGAGCAAGGTGGAGAGTTCCACGAGGAAAATATAGATTGGAAGAGCATTCTAAATCAAGATATAGATCTAGAGCTACCTAGTTCAAGTTTTATGACAAGATTTACAAAGTTAATATTAAAACCAATATTTGCTCTATATTTCCGTCTACGTAAATTGGATACAGAGAAGATTGGAGAAGCACCAAGTATCTATGTAGGAAATCACCAAAGTTTCCTAGATGCTTTAATATTTAACCAAGCTATGCCAAATAAAAAATTGAAAGATACATATTTTATAGCTGTGGCAACACACTTTGATACACCTATGAGAAGATATTTAGCTGATAAAGGAAATATCATAATAATAGATATAAATAAAAATCTGAAGGAGACTTTACAAATATCAGCTAAAGTATTGAGAGAGGGTAAAAATTTAGTTATTTTCCCAGAGGGAGCTAGAACTAGAGATGGAGAGTTACAAGAGTTTAAGAAGACATTTGCAATTTTATCAAAAGAGCTAAATATTCCTGTTATTCCTTTTGGAATAAGAGGAGCTTATGAGTCTATGCCATATGGAAGTAAGATGCCAAAATCGTCACCAATAGATATTAAATTCTTTGATGAGATAGAGCCAGAGGAACTAACTGTTGATGAGATAGTAAATGATGCTAGAAAAGATATAAACGACTGGTTAAAAGAGAGTTAATATGGAGATTAAAATTGATGATAAAGTAAGAAATTATATTGAAATAAATAGCTATGAAGGGATTGTCTTGAAAAGAGAGATACAATCTTTTGGCTGAGCTGGTTGTAGAGATATAATTCAAGGTGAATTTATAAAAGATAGTTCAGTTTTAAATACAAAAAATATTAGATACAGTGTAGAAGATATTGAGGGGATAAAAGTGTTTATCCCTGAGTATCTAAATTTAAATGGGGTTTGCGGGATTAAGATAAGTAGATTGTTTAGTGTTTTTAGCAAAGTGATGCTATTGAATATTGAGGTAACGGAGATTTAGTATTTCGAGGGGGATTTAGTGAATTTTGTAAAAGATTATAATAAGACAGCTATTATTTATGATGGAAATAAAATTAGCTATAGAGAGGTAATTGAAAAGAGTAAGATTTTTTCAAAAAAGGTGGATATAGGAGTACAAGATAAGGTAATTATCTTTATGGAAAATAGACCTGAGTTACTATATAGTTTTTTAGGAATTTGGGATAGAAGAGGAACTTGTGTATGTTTAGATGCTAGTTTTAGTGGCGAGGAGTTAGTATACTATCTAAATGACTCAGATGCTAAGTATATCTATACTTCAAAAAATAATCTAGAAGCTACTAAGTCAGCTATAGCTTTAAGTGGCAAAGAGATAGAGATAGTGGTTGTAGATGAGATTGAGTGCAATAGCATAGAGATAGATGAGTATGTTCTAAAAGCTCCTGACAGAGAGGATATAGCTCTGATGTTATACACTTCAGGAACAACAGGAAATCCTAAGGGTGTAATGTTAAAATTTGATAATATTTTGGTAAATATAGAGGGAATTGATAAGTATAAGATGTTTTTACCAGAGGATATAGTTTTGGCTCTTTTACCTATGCACCATATATTTCCATTACTAGGGGCTGGAGTTGTACCTCTATCAGAAGGGGCTACTATCATATTTTTAAAAGAATTGTCTTCACAAGCTATGTTGACAGCAATGCAAGAGCATAAGGTAACAATGATGATAGGAGTTCCAAGACTTTGGGAGATGCTACATAAAAAAATTATGGAGAAGATCAACTCTTCAAAAATAACTAAGAGCATCTTTAAATTAGCAGAAAAGATAGATAGTATCTCAATAAGAAAGAGAATATTTAAGAAGGTTCACGAAGGATTTGGTGGAAGTATAAGATTTTTTGTATCTGGAGGTTCAAAACTAGATCCACAAATATCAAAAGATTTTTTAACACTTGGTATTCAAATATGTGAAGGATATGGAATGACTGAGACTGCCCCAATGATTGCTTTTACTCCAATAAATGAGATAGTTCCAGGATCAGCTGGAAAGATACTACCAGGTGTAGAGGTGAAAATTTCAGATGATGGAGAGATACTAGCTAAGGGTAGAAATGTAATGGCAGGTTACTATAAAAGACCTGAAGCAACTGCAGAGACAATAGATAAAGATGGTTGGATACATACTGGAGATCTAGGAGAGATGAAAGATGGATACCTATATGTAACAGGACGTAAAAAAGAGATGATCGTTCTATCAAATGGAAAAAATATCAATCCTGTTGAGATTGAACAATGGGTAATGGCTAATACAAACTTAATACAGGAGATAGCCATAGCTGAGGTTGATTCAGTATTAACTGCTATTGTCTACCCAAATTTCCAAAAAATAGTAGATGAAAAGATTAGTAATATAAAAGAGACATTGAAGTGGGGAGTAATAGACAAATATAATGGGAAAGCTCCAAACTATAGAAAGATACTGGATATAAGAATAGTTCAAGAGGAACTACCAAAAACTAAGTTAGGAAAAATTAGAAGATTTATGTTAAACTCCATAATAAATAAAAAAGAGGAGGAGAATATAACTATTGAAGAACCTAATTATGTAGAGTATAAAGAGTTGAAAACTTATCTTGAAAAGATAAAAAATAAAAAGATAACTCCAATGGCTCATTTGGAATTGGATTTAGGGTTGGATTCACTTGATATGGTAGAGTTACTTACATATTTAGAGACTAACTATGGAATAAAGAGTGAAGAGAGTATAATAGTAAATAATGCAACTGTAGAAAAATTAGCTCTCTATATAAAGGAGAATAGAGGAACAGGAAACTTTGAAGAGCTAAACTGGAAAGAGTATTTGAATAAAGCAGGAAAGATAAATCTTCCAGCTTCGAGTATAGCTATTCACATAATAAAGGCTATATTGTGGCTACCTTTAACTGTCTATGTAAGAGTAAAAAAATATGGTGTTGAGAATATCCCTAATGACAGACCAGTTATTTTTGCTGGAAATCACCAAAGCTTTTTAGATGCTTTTGTATTTGGCTATGCTACACCATTTAAAAACTTGATGAACTCATACTCACTAGCTAAGATAAAGCACTTTAATAAAGGGCATATGAAATTTTTAGCAAACCATTCCAATGTAATATTAGTAGATATAAATAAAAATCTAGGTGAAGTATTACAAACTATGGCAAAAGTGTTAAAAGATGGAAAAAATATAGTTATCTTCCCAGAGGGAGCTAGATCAAGAGATGGAAAGATGTTGGAGTTTAAGAAATCTTTTGCTATTTTAGCTAAAGAGTTGAATGTGGATATATTACCTTTTGGAATAAAAGGAGCTTATGAAGCCTTCCCAAGCAACTCAAAATTCCCTAAACCAGCTAAGGTTGAGATAAAATTCTTCCCTCCTATATCTCCAAAGGATAAAAGTTATGATGAGATAGTAGATGAAACTAGAGAAGTTTTATTAAACTGGGTAGAAAAATAAAAAAAATTGAAATTTGGTAACATATGTTACAGATTTTTTCTGAAAAATATAGTATACTATATTAGTAAACTATTTAGAGGAGGATTAATATGTTATCACAAAAAACAATAGATATAATAAAATCAACAGTACCTGTATTGAAGGAAAGAGGTGTAGAGATAACTCAAGTTTTCTATAAAAATATGTTGGGAGAGAATCCAGAGATAAAAGCTATGTTTGATCAAGATAAGCAAAAGGATGGATCACAGCCTAAAGCACTGGCTATGACAGTTTTAGCAGCTGCTCAAAACATTGAGAACTTAGGAGTTTTAATGCCTACTGTTGAAAAAATAGGAAAGACACATGTAAATTTAAATGTTAAACCAGAGCATTATCCAATAGTTGGAAAGTATTTGTTAGGTGCAATTAAAGAGGTGTTAGGAGATGCAGCAACAGATGAGATCTTAACAGCTTGGGGAGAAGCTTATGGTGTAATAGCAGATATATTTATTAAAGTTGAAGCTGATATGTATAATAAAAAATAGATCTGTTACAAAATATTAAGTTAGTAAAAAAGGAAAAAAGTTACATTGAAGTAATTTTTTTCCTTTTCATTTACTCCTTTAAGTTGTTTTAATCTGATAGTTTTTCAGGTTTTACAACAAGGATATTTTTTTCATTGATATAGGTAACAAAACCGGGTTTACCACCCTTTGGTTTATTGATATATCTTTTTTGAGTATAGTCAACACTTATCTTATCTCCAGTGAAGCCCTTACTATAAAAAGCAGCAATCTCTGCCCCTCTAAAAAGTATATCATCAGTTAACTCTTCACACTTTATAATGACATGAGAACCTGGAATATTTTTACTATGTAACCAGATGTCATTTTTATCAGCGACTTTAAAAGTCAGATTGTCATTTTCTATATTGTTTCTACCATATAAAATTTTGTAGTTTTCACCTTCAACTACTCCATAACCAATCTCTCTACTCTGTTTTTTAGATTTTCCTTTTTTATTACTTTGTTTTAAATATCCTTGAGATATAAGCTCCTCATGTATCAATCTTAAATTATTAATATCGTTACTTGTTTCAATAAAAAGTTTGATACTGTTTAGATAATCTAAATCTTGAGAAACCTCAACTACTCTTCTAGAGTTAGCTTCAAGTCCTCTTTTTAATTTATTATATTTTTTATAGATTTTTTCAAGATTCTCTTGAGGTGTGTGTTGTGGCTCTAGAGGTATCTTTATCATAGTATCGTTATAGAAATCATAAGCATCTACTGAAGACATACCTTTTTTTACAGAGTATATACAAGAAGCTAGAATATCTCCTTGCTCCTTATATTTTTCATAATCGATCTTATCCTCTTTCTCTTTAGCTAGTACTTTAAGTATTTTCTCATCCTTTTTAACTCTCTTTATGATATTATCCATAAGTTGACTTTTTAAAGAATCAAAACTACTTGAAAGATTTTCAGAAGAGATGTAGTAGTTGATGATCTCTCTGAATGATTCAAACTCTAAAACCTCATCATATTTAGATTTTGGAGTGATATTAAGAACAGTAGCTAGGACAATTCTTTTACTATTTAAAAATATTTTTGGAGCTAAGTTACTATTTAAAATATCTTTAAAATCTTGAAAGCTGTTGAGACTTTGTAAAAGAACTTTTCCAACACCCTCTACACTCTTTAAAAGAGTTCCATTTTCTGAAAACTCTACAAATCTTTTTTCATCTAGTTCAAGAGGAGATATTTTTTTCTCAATAATTGGTTGTTCATAACTGATGCCTGGGAACAGTGCTCTCAATCTGTTCTCTTCAAGAGAGAATCTTTTAAGAAGATCAATTATCTTATCATTTTCATCTGTAAAGATAAAGTTTGAGTATTTTCCCATAATTTCAAAATATATATTATAGTTTTTGATCTCACCAAGTTCATTTATTTTAGAAAACTTAAAATTAAGTATTCTATCAAATCCCAATTGAACGATATCAGTTAGCATAGCATTGAGAAGGTGTTTCTTCATATTGGCTGCCAAACCAGCACTACTTTCAAGAACTCCCTCTTTTGAATTTGTAATGTAACATATTGGAAAATTTGGATTACATGAAAATACAAGCTCCATTTTACCAAAGTATATTGATAGAGAAGTCTCTGTATTTTTTGTAATTTTATTGATTTTTTTTCCAGTAAGATTATTTTTTAGTTCATCTTTTATCTTATTTAAAGATACTCCATCAATATAAAACATTATATATCACCATCTTTAGTCAGCTTTTATACCAATTAGATTTTTAGCATCTAAAATATCTAATTCAACAATCTCACCAGTAGGAGATTTTATAACAAATACCTCTTTAGATGAGTGAGGCATAACCTCTACAACACTAAAGTTTTCAATTCCGTGACCAGCAAAGTATTTCTGAACAATAGGAGTTCCTTTTATTTCTACTATTGATACTTTTTCACCAACAGCAAAATCAACGATTGTAAGTGGTTTGAAGTAATCAGTTTTCTCTTGTAAAGCACCAAGAATTAGTTCAAAGATCTCAATAAAATGACTTAGATCTTTATCAGCTATATTTTCAGTTATACTAGACATAATCATTTTATGATAGTTATTGTGATAAGTTAAAGCTTTACTTCCCTTGTCAGTTAAAGAAACATATACCTTTCTTCTATCAGAGTTTGAACGGATTCTAGTGATAAATCCCTTTTCTGTAAGCTTAGATACAGCCACAGTAGCAGTTCCCATAGTTATTCCAATCTTATCAGAAAGTTCATTCATAGTAAGAGATTCTCCACCAATTGCTTCAATTAGGTGTAACTCAGTGTGAGTTAAGCATTTTATACCTCTTTTAAGAGCCATATCTTCAGTTTTATAAAATAGTTTATAAAAATCTTCTAATATCTCATTTACTTTATTAATATTTTCAGTCATCACAGTCATATATTAACCTCTCTTTAAATTTTCTATTCTTTCTTTATAGTCTCCAGAGAAAACATAAGAACCAGCTACAAATATATTGGCACCAGCTTCTATACATCTTCCGATTGTAGCATCAGTAATTCCCCCATCTACTTGGATATCAATATCTTTGCTCAAAGCTCTAACATCTTTTATTTTTTGTATAGAACTCTCTATAAATTTTTGTCCACCAAATCCAGGGTTAACACTCATAACAAGAACCATATCTAATTCATCAATTATATATTTAAGAACATCAACAGGAGTTGCAGGATTTAAAGAAACAGCAGCTTTAATTCCAAATGATTTAATCTGTTGAATAACTCTGTGTAGATGTATAGTTGACTCAGCATGAACAGTAATTAGATCAGCACCAGCCTTAACAAAATCCTCAATATATCTTTCAGGTTTATCTATCATTAAATGAACATCAAAAACTAATTCAGTTTTATTTCTAATAGCTTTTATAACAGGAGCACCAAAAGTGATGTTAGGAACAAAAATCCCGTCCATAACGTCAATGTGTACATAATCTGCACCAGCCTTATCAATTGCTATAATCTCTTCTCCTAATTTGCTGAAATCAGCAGATAATATAGAAGGAGCTATTTTTATATTACTCATATCTATTCCACCTCTCATATTTTAATTTATCATAAACTTTTTTATAAAACTCATATCTTTCCTTGCTTATTTCTCCACTCTCTACAGCATTTTTTATTCCACAAGAGGGTTCATTCAGATGTAAACAGTTGTTAAATTTACAAGCACCTCTATTTTCAAACTCTGGGAAAAGAGCTATCAATTCCTGAGCATCTTTTATATCTGGAAGTTCTACTGAAGAGAAACCAGGTGTATCAATTATATAACCACCATCTTCCAATTCAAGGAGATTAGTATCCTTTGTAGTATGCTTTCCTCTTCTCAGACGTTTACTAGTTTCACCTGTTTCAAGTTTTTTCTCATTTTGCAAGAGATTTATAATACTTGATTTTCCAACACCACTCGGACCACCAAAGGCAGTAATTCTATCTTTTAGGAATAGTTTTAACTCATCTACTCCAATGTTTTTTTTCTGTGAGATTAAAAAATATCTTATGTTTAATTTCTCTAAAAATCTTAATCTCTCTTTTATCTCATCTAACTCCTCATCAGTGAGCAGATCAATCTTATTGATGATAACTATTGGCTTTATTTTGTAGAAAAAACTTCTCAAAAGTAAAATGTTTAATCTTTCATAGTCAATATCTGGATCCTTTCCAGCAAATTGTATCACAAGATAATCTATATTTGCTACTAAAGGTCTTTCAACCAAATTCTTTCTTTCATAGATATTTACAATAGAATTGTCTTCAGAAATCTCTACAATATCTCCAACGACACAGTTATCTTTACTCTCTTTTCTTTTTAAAATACCTCTTAGTTTACATTCGTAAACATTGTCTTCACACTTAACATAGTAAAAACCCTGTATTTTATTGATCACTCTTCCTTTAATTTTTAATACCTCCTAAAGTAGTTTAATTATTTATAACTAAATCAATAGATGATCCAGCAGGAATTTTAGTTCCAGCACTTACACTACTCTTTATTATAACATTTTTCTTAACTTCAGGTACAGAAGAAAATTCAACATTTCCAACTATAAGTGCATTTTTGGTAAGAAGTTCTAAAGCTGAATCAAAACTCTTGCCGATTATATCAGGCATTCTAATCTCAGCTACCTGTTCTGAGCCATTTACAAGAAATGATACTTTTTGTCCTTTTGTCATCAACGTATTAGTAGGAGGATCAGTTGCCACCACCTCATTATACATACCTTGAGTCTTTATAGATACAACTTTATCAACAATAAGTCCCTTTTGTTCAGCAATAACTTTTGCATCTAAAAAGTTCATTCCTGTTAGATTGGGAACGTCAATAAGAGCAGATCCCTTGCTCACCCAAACCTTAATATTTCTATTTTTTTTGACAATAGCATCAGCTTCAGGCTCTTGCAAAAATATCTCACCTATTGGGAGATCAGAAAACTCCTCTCCAACCTCTCTGATATGAAGTTCACTCCCTTTTAACATCTCTTGAGCTCTTTCTAAAGTGTATGTTTTTAGGTCAGGAACCTTATAATATTTTTCATTAAAGTAGATAATTTGAAAGATATTTAGAAAAAATATCCCCAATAAAATGAATCCTAAAATTATTCCACCCCAAATAGAGATTAATTTTTTATCCATTAATTCCTCCATAATTTTAATTTCTTTATAATAATGATAATATCATAAGATACATAAAATATCAATAACTACTTGATAATTTCTAGATTAAATGATAAAATATATCGTAATTGATTTTATTAAAATATAACTTCCCAAAGTTGTATTTTAAAAGGAGGATATGGAGTGGATTATACTATTAAAACTCTTTTAACAAGAGAAGAGGTTGAAAAAAGAATCAAAGAATTAGCTAAAGAGATTGAAAAGGATTATCAAGGGAAAGAATTAGTAGTTATTGGACTATTAAAAGGTTCTATAGTTTTTATGAGTGATCTTATAAAAGAGATAAACCTACCTCTTGTAATTGATTTTATGAGTGTTTCTAGTTACTCTGGAACAACAAGTACTGGTGTAATCAAAGTTTCAAAAGATACTACTATTGATTTAAAAGATAAGGATATCTTAATAGTTGAAGATATAATTGATACTGGATTAACTTTAAGTCACGTAAAAAAATTATTCCAAGATAGAGGAGTTAAATCTCTAAAAGTTTGTACTCTATTAGATAAGCCTAGTAGAAGAACTGTTGAGATGAAAGGTGAGTATGTAGGATTTGAAATCCCTGACGAATTTGTAATAGGATATGGATTAGACTATGATCAATATTATAGAAATTTACCTTATATAGGAGTAGTTGTAAAAAATTAATTGGAGGGAAAATGTCCTTTAAACATAAGAAAAAATTTGGACAGAACTTTTTAACTGATCAGAGAGAAGTGTTGAGAAAGATTATGGAAGTTTCAAATGTTCAAGCTGAGGATACTGTTTTAGAGATAGGGCCTGGTGAAGGAGCATTGACAGCACTACTTTTGGACACAGCTAAAAAGGTTGTAACTGTTGAAATAGATAGAGATTTAGAAAAAATATTAAGAAAAAAATTTGATGGAAATCCTAAGTACACTCTTGTAATGAATGATGTACTAGAGACTGATTTAAGAGAGTATGTAGGAGAAGGGACAAAGGTTGTTGCCAATATACCTTATTATATAACATCACCTATAATCAATAAGCTGATTGAAAATAGAGAGATAATAGATGAGATATATATTATGGTTCAAAAGGAAGTGGCAGAGAGAATCTGTGCTAAAAAAGGAAAAGAGAGAAGTGTTTTAACTTTAGCAGTTGAATATTATGGTGAGGCTGAGTATCTTTTCACTATCCCTAAGGAGTTTTTCACACCAGTTCCTAAAGTGGATTCAGCTTTTATGTCAATTAAACTATATAAAGATAAGAGATATGAAAATCAGATTCAAGAGGAAATTTTCTTTAAATATGTTAAAGCAGCTTTTGCTAACAAAAGAAAAAATCTTTTGAACAACTTCTCAAGTCTAGGATATTCTAAAGATGAGTTAAGAGTTGTTTTAGAAAAAGCTGGAATAGCTGAAAATGAGAGAGCAGAGAATCTATCAATTGATGATTTCTTAAACTTGATTTCAATTTTTGAAAATAAATAGAATTTAGAGAGTGGCATCACTCTCTATTTTAAAATATTGGAGGAACTATGTTAACAAGCTACGAATTTTTAATTCAAAGTAGAAAAGAGGACATAGATTTTATCAATAAGATAATAGAAGCCTATGAGGGAATAGGAGTTGTGAGAACAGTGGATGCTAATGCAGGACTTTTAAATGTGATCTCAACTGATGATTTCAAAGATTATGCAAGAACTATTATTGAAGATTTAGATAAAAACTATGGAGTAGAAGCAAAAATAATTGAAGAGGGAGCCTGGAAGGGATCGCTTTATATAAATAAAAAATAGGGAGGAAAAAATGGAGAAATTAGAAAAATTAATTAGATACATCATAGAAGAGTTAGTGGATAATAATTCAGAAACAAGAATTACATATGATATGGTAGATGATACTGTAGTATTTAAAGTGAATGTTGCTCAAGGCGAGATGGGAAAAGTAATTGGAAAAAATGGATTGACAGCAAATGCTATAAGAGGAGTTATGCAAGCTGCTGGAGTAAAAGATAAACTTAATGTAAACGTTGAGTTTTTAGATTAGGAGGGTGCATGGAACTTTTAACAATTGGAAAAATATCAGGAACTCATCATTTAAAAGGAGCTGTAAAAGTTGTATCAAATATAGAGAATATAGAGATACTTTTAGGAAATAGAATAGTTATAGAGAGTGACTCTAATAATCAGAGAATCCTTACAGTAAAATCAGCATCACATTTAGTTGGAAATAAGTGTGTTCTAGAGTTTGAAGAGATAACTAATAAAACAGAGGCTGGAAAGTTAAAAAATGGTTTTATAAAGGTTAGAAGAGAGCTATTAGGAATAGGAGAAGATGAGTATCTTTTAAACGATCTATTGAATATGAAGGCTATAGATGTGGATAACAATGAGGAGTTAGGATTAGTTGTAGATATTTTTGAAACAGCTGCTCACGATATTCTTGTTATAGAATCAGGGAAGACAGAGATAATGGTTCCAGATATAGATGAGTTTGTAAAGAGAATAGACTTTGATAAAAGAGAGATATATATCCATTTAATTGAAGGAATGAAAGAGGAAAAAGGTAAAAAATATCAACAAGATGATGGAATGGACGAGGAATAGTATGAAAATAAATATTCTTACTCTTTTTCCTGAGATGTTTTCAGGATTTAAAAGTGAAAGTATAATAGGTAAAGCTTTAGAGAGAGGATTGCTTGAGATAAACATAATCGATATTAGAGATTTTTGTTACGATAAACATAAGCAGGCTGACGATATGCCATTTGGTGGTGGAGCTGGAATGGTTATGAAGATAGAGCCACTATTTAGAGCTTTAGAAACAGTAAAAGGAAAGGTTATATATACCACTCCTCAAGGGGTTAAATTTAATCAGCAGTTAGCTATATCCTTATCACAGGAAGAGGAGATAACGATTATAGCAGGACACTATGAGGGAATAGATGAGAGAGTAGTGGAGAATAAAGTTGATTTAGAAGTTTCAATAGGGGATTTTGTTTTGACTGGAGGAGAGTTACCAGCTATGCTGATGGCTGATTGTATAGCTAGATTAGTTCCTGGAGTTATAAAGAAAGAGTCCTATGAGAATGATTCTTTCTTCAATGGACTACTAGATTATCCACAGTATACGAGACCAGCGGAGTATGAAGGATTAAAAGTTCCAGCTGTATTGCTATCAGGGCATCATAAAAATATTGAGACTTGGAGATTAAAAGAGAGTTTGAAGAGAACATATATCAGAAGAAAAGATTTACTAGAGGGAAGAGAATTAACTAAAGTAGAGAAAAAGCTCCTAGCTGAGATAAAAAAGGAACTTGGAAAGGAAAGATAATGATATATAAATTTGGAGAGAAGATCCCTAAACTGGGAAAAAATAATTATATAGCTCATAATGCCACTGTAATAGGTGATGTAGTTACTTCAGAGAATGTTTCTATATGGTTTGGAGCAGTGGTAAGAGCTGATATGAGTAGGGTGACAGTAGGAAGAGATTCAAACATTCAAGATAATTCAACTGTACATGGAGATACACCATATCCAGTGACAATTGGTGAAAGAGTAACTATAGGACATAACTGTATTATTCATGGATGTGTTATTGGAGATGAGTGTGTAATAGGAATGGGAAGCACTATTTTAAATGGTAGTGTAATTCCTAATAACTGTCTAGTAGCAGCAGGATCAGTTGTCACTCCAAAACTTCAAGCAAAAGAGGGAGATCTCATAGCTGGTTCTCCAGCTAGAGTAGTTAGAACTCTCACAGAGGAGAATAGAGAGTATTTAAAATATGCCTATAAGGTTTATGTTGAAGATATAGAAAAATACAAGTCAAATTTAGAGGAAATTTAGGAGAAAAAAATGAGAGAAAAAGTTTATTTAGGATTAGTTCACTATCCTGTTTATAATAAAAATAATAGTGTAGTTTGTACATCTGTTACAAATTTTGATATTCATGATATATCTAGAAGTTGTAGAACATATGATCTAGCAGGATATAGATTAGTAGTTCCTGTAGATGCTCAAAAAATGTTGACAGAGAGAATTATAGGGTACTGGCAAGAGGGTACAGGAGGACAATTTAATAAGGATAGAGAGGATGCTTTCTCAATAACTAGAGTGATGAACAGCATAGAGGATACAATAGCTGAGATAGAGGCAAAAGAGGGACAAAAGCCTGTAATTATAACTACATCAGCAAGAATATTTCCTAATACAGTAGGATATGGAGAGTTATCTCAGAAGATATTTGAAGATGATAGACCATACTTATTACTATTTGGAACAGGTTGGGGCTTAACTGATGAGGTAATGGATATGTCAGATTATATATTAGAGCCAATTAGAGGAAATACAAAATATAATCACCTATCAGTTAGAGCTGCTGTGGCTATAATATTGGATAGATTATTAGGAGAAAAATAGTCTATTTTGGAGGAACAAATGGATAGAAATGAGATAAGAATAAAACCACAAGATGGAATTTTTAGGAAGATGGGAATAAAAAATGTAGATGTTGCAGAGATTGTATTCTCACAAAGAAATAAAAAAATGAGATTTAAATGTTCTGTTCCTTCAGTTAATGATCTAAATGAATTAGATGTCATCTATGAGAATATAAAGAAAAATTTTGGAAAAGAGCTGGAAGTTGATTTTACAGTAAGCTTTTTAGAGAAAGATATAAGAAAAGAGCAGTTGATAGAGATAGTAGAGAGAGCAATCATAAGATTGAAAGCTAGAAATGCTATCTCTAAATCTTTTTTATATCTATATAGAATAACTATTGAAGATGAACGTATAAATATAACATTAGCTGAACAGAGTGCTATAGATATATTAAAAAACTCACAAATTGATGAGAAGTTAGAGAGTATTTTAGAGAACTTTGGAATATATAATTTTAGGGTAAATTTTGTATTGGGAGATTTTACTCAAGAGGTTTCTAAAATTGAAAAAGAGAAACAGAATGAGATTATCACTTTATCAGCTAAAATAGATATGGAAAATCAAAAGAATGCTCAGCAAAATATTAATAAAAATAGATCGCAAGAGGTATTTGTTAAGAGTGCTGGATTCTCAAAAAGTGGATTTTCTGCTAATAAGACAAAGGAGATTAAAGGGAAATCAATACCATTAGAGGAGTTTTTTGAACTATATGATGATGATACTTGTGTAGTTGAAGGAGAGATATTTGCACTGGAGTCAAGAGATATAAAAAATGATAGGGTAATTATGACTATTAGAGTAACTGACAATAAGACATCTCTAACTACAAAGATATTTTTAGAAAAGGATAAACCTCTTGAGATAAAAATAGGTGACTATGTAAAGATAAGTGGAAAGAAACAGACAGATAGATTTTCAGATAATGAAGAGATAATGATGATAAACTCTATAAATAAATTGGATAGAGTTAAGGAAACAAGAGTAGATAAATCTGAATTAAAAATGGTAGAATTACATACTCATAGTAAAATGAGTGAGATGGTAGGGGTAGCAGATATATCTGATATAATCAAACAAGCTATTGCCTATGGACACCAAGCAGTTGCAATTACAGATTACTCTGTTGTTCATGCTTTTCCATTTGCATATAAAGCAGCTAAAGGAAAGGATATTAAGCCAATACTTGGTTGTGAGATGTATATGGTAGATGATGAGGCAGAGATGGTAAGAAGTTGTAAGGACTCACCTATTATGGAGGAATATTTTGTTGTATTCGACTTGGAGACAATGGGACTTAACTCACATGAGCATGAGATAATAGAGATAGGAGCAGTGAAATTACAAGGAAATAGAATTATAGATAGATTTTCACAGCTAGTAAATCCAAAGAAAGCTATACCACAAAAGATACAGGAGCTTACTAATATAACTCAGGATATGGTGGACAATATGCCTACTATAGAAGAGGTGTTACCAAAGTTTATGGAGTTTGTTGGAGATGCAACTATGGTAGCTCACAATGCAGCTTTCGATATGGGATTTATAAGAAGAGATGTAAAGAGGTTGTTAGGCTATGATTATACTCCTGCAGTAATAGATACACTTCAGATGGCTAGGGATCTTTATCCAGATTTAAAGAGCTTCGGGTTGAAAAACTTAAATAAGGTCTTAGGACTATCTTTAGAGAGTCACCATAGAGCTGTAGATGACTCACAAGCTACTGCAAATATGTTTATCATCTTTATGGAGAGATATTTAGATAAGGGAGTTACTAATCTAAATGAGATAACAGGAGCATTTCCAATAAATTTGAAGAAGCAAGATACACATAATGTAATGGTGTTAGTGGAGAATTTAGCTGGATTAAAGAATATGTATAAGCTTGTTTCAGAAGCTCATATAGATAACTATGGAAATAAAAAACCAAGAGTTTTAAAGTCACACCTTCAAAAATATAGAGAGGGCTTGATAGTTGGAAACTCATTGACTGTACATTTTTCTAATGATAGTGAGTTATCTGATTACTATATGAGATATGATTATGAAAATATAGAAAAAAATATAGAGTTTTATGATTATATAGAACTGTTACCTAAAGGAGCTTATGCTGAACTATATGAAGAGGATGGAACGGGAAGTATCTCATCTTTTACAGCTATTGAAAGCATGAACAGCTATTTCTATCAATTAGCAAAGAGTAAGGGAATTATGGTTACAGCTAGTTCTAATGTTCACTATTTAGAAGAGGAAGATTACAAGATTAGAAGTATTTTGCTATATGGTAGTGGAACAGTTTTTAGAAAAAATCAATATATGATAGATAATAAATTTTTCTTTAGAACAACTGATGAGATGTTACAAGAGTTCAGTTATTTAGGAGAAGAGGTGGCTAAGGAGATAGTTATAGAGAATACTAATCTTATAGCTGATAGAATAGAGAAGATAAAACCAGTTCCAGATGGATTTTATCCTCCTAAGATAGATAATGCTGAGAATATAGTAAAAGAGATGACGTATGAAAAAGCTTATAGAATCTATGGCGATCCACTTCCAGAGATTGTTGCAGCAAGGTTGGAAAGAGAGTTAAATGCCATTATAGGAAATGGATTCTCAGTGCTTTATCTCTCTGCACAAAAGCTGGTAAAAAAATCATTAGATAGTGGTTATCTAGTAGGGTCAAGAGGATCAGTAGGATCTTCACTTGTAGCTTTTATGATGGGAATAACAGAGGTTAATGCCCTTTATCCTCACTATATCTGTACCAATCCAGAGTGTAAACATTCTGAATTTATAGAGAGAGAGGGAGTGGGGATTGACTTACCAGAGAAGGTATGTCCAAAGTGTGGACAGATGTATAAAAGAGATGGATACTCAATACCATTTGAAGTATTTATGGGATTTAATGGAGATAAAGTTCCAGATATAGACCTTAACTTTTCAGGAGAGTACCAATCTGAGATACATAGATATTGTGAGCAGATGTTTGGAAAAGAGAATGTATTTAAAGCAGGAACAATCTCTACACTAGCAGAAAAAAATGCTGAAGGTTATGTTAAAAAGTATTTTGAAGAGCATGATATGAAAAATAACAGAGCTGAGATAATTAGACTTGCTAAGAAGTGTGAGGGAGCTAAAAAGACAACAGGACAGCACCCAGGAGGAATGGTAGTAGTACCAAGAGACCACACAATCTATGAGTTTTGTCCAGTGCAAAAACCAGCTAATGATGAGAAAAATGACTCAATCACAACTCATTTTGACTATCACGTAATGGACGAACAGCTTGTAAAACTAGATATATTAGGACATGATGATCCGACTACTATAAAGCTACTACAGGAGTATACAGGAGTGGATATATACTCAATTCCACTTGCAGATCCAGAGACACTAAAGATATTCTCAAGTACAGAGTCACTAGGTGTAACTCCAGAACAGATAAATTCAGTTGTAGGAACATTTGGTGTACCAGAGTTCGGAACTCCATTTGTACGTCAGATGTTGATAGATACAATGCCTAAGACTTTTGCTGAATTAGTTAGAATATCAGGGCTATCACATGGAACAGATGTTTGGTTAAACAATGCTCAAGAGTTTATAAGGCAAAAACAAGCAACACTTTCTCAAGTTATAACAGTTCGTGATGACATAATGAACTATCTTATTGACCAAGGTATAGAGAAAGGAACATCATTTAAGATAATGGAGTTTGTAAGAAAGGGACAGCCTACAAAAAATCCTGAAGGTTGGCAAGCATATTCAGACTTGATGAAAGAACATAATGTAGCTGAGTGGTATATAGAATCTTGTAGAAGAATAAAATATATGTTCCCTAAGGGACATGCTGTGGCTTATGTAATGATGGCAATGAGAATAGCATACTTTAAAGTTCACTATCCGTTGGCTTTCTATGCTGCATATCTATCTAGAAAAGCAGAGGATTTTGATTATGAGATTATGGGAAATCCAGAATCAGCTAAGGCACATCTAGAGATCTTAAATAAAGAGCCAAAATTGGATGTTAAAAAGAAGGCTGAAATGGCTATTTGTGAGATTATTGTAGAGATGTATGCTAGAGGATTGGAGTTCTTGCCAATAGATATATATAAATCTGGTGGTGTTAAATTTACAATTGAAGATGGAAAGATTAGAGTTCCTTTAATTGCACTTGCAGGATTGGGAGGAGCTGTTATTGATAATATTATAAAGGAGAGAGAGGAGAGTAAATTCCTATCTTTTGAAGATCTAAAGAGAAGAACAAAGGTTTCTCAGACAATAGTTGACAAATTAAAAAGTTTAAAAGCTATTGATTCATTGAGTGAAACAAACCAGATTTCTCTTTTTTAGAAAAAAAAATAAAAATAGTTGTAAAATTAGCAGTGATGTGGTATAAAAGATAGTATGAGTACTTATAGTAATTGCTATAAAGATTAAGGAGGATAATCAAATGACTAAAAAAGAATTTGTAGATTTATATTGTGAAAAGGGAGAGTTTACAACTAAAGTTGATGCTGAGAAAAAAGCTATGGCATTTCTTAATGTTTTAGAAGAGGCTTTAGTAAAAGGAGAAGAGGTATCATTCTTAGGATTTGGAAAATTTGAAGTATCTGAAAGAGCTGCTAGAACTTGTAGAAACCCTCAAACTGGTGAAGAGATGAAAGTTGAGGCTAAAAAAGTTGTTAAATTCAAACCAGGAAAAGCTTTATCTGAAAAAGTAAATAAATAGTAATAAAAAAAACTCCCTTTTGGGAGTTTTTTTTTTAATCTATTTACTATCTTTATGGAAATAATCCAATAATTCAGAGTATTTATGAAGAGTGAATCTCTTTTTATTAACACTTATCAATCCCAATTCAGTAAGAAGTTTAACCTGTCTTGAAACAGTCTCCCTCTTAGCACCTAACATCTCAGCTAAATATGTTATTGGAAGATCAAAGTCAATTAAAATTCCTTCTGGAGTCTCTTTTCCAAAATCTCTTCCCAATTTCCAAAGTTTGAAAGCTATCTGTCTATCAACAGTGATTGAGTTAGAGATATTTTTTAATTGATGAGTTAATTTTTTATTTTTTTTGATTAAAGATTCAATAACAGCCTTAGATAATGAGTGACTGCTCTCTAAAATCTTAACAAACTCTAATCTAGGTATCTCTAGAAGCTTTGTAGGAGCGAGTAGCTCACAGCTTAAAGTTGTAACGTTTTCAAAAAGGATTACCTCATTTATAAGATTTCCCTCTCCTAAAAGAAAGATAACTTTTCTTGAATTATCATCATTAGCCTTATAAAGTCCAGCTACACCCTCTAAAATAAAATAAATAGTATTTATCTTCTCCTTATGTGAGTATAGAAGATCACCTTTTTTATACTCCTTTATTTTTGAGATAGCAGATAAGCTATCTTTTGTTTCTTTATCTAAGTTGTCAAGTAAAGCAATTTTATTTAATGCTCTTTTCATTTACACCACCTTTTACATATTGATAATATATTATATAGGAAAGCAAAAGATTTTACAATAAATTTTTTAGTAAAGAGATAAAGAATATAGAAAATAAGGAAAATTTAAAAAGTATATATAATATATATTTTACAAAAATAAAAAATTGAAGTAAAATAAACCGAATAAAAAATGATAGAGGAGCAAATGACAAGATTATAACTGTGGAGTTTTGCAGGCAATGAAACAGTTAGAAAGGGGATTTTGCCGAAATAGAAAAAAATGCTAATTTTTTCTGTTGGCAATATGAAGAATATTCATATTGTTGTCATTGATAAAAGTCAATGGAGAGCTATCTGTGTTTTTATACAATGTTTTTTTTGTATTGTAAATTTATGGCACAGTCTTTTCAAGACTGTGCTTTTTTTATTAAATCAAAAAAGTTTTAGGAGGAAAATTAAAATGGTTGAATTTATTAAATTAATGCCGGTTTTTATCTTAGCGGCACTTATGATGTCAGGGTTTGATGCCTTACTTGCAGCCCCTTTAGCAACAGTTGCTGCAGCAATAGTTGCTATGGTAACAGAAAAAAGAAACTTTTCAGAGGTGGTAGATGCAGCATTGGCAAATGTAAGGGAGATTACTGTTGCTCTATTTATTCTGATGTTGGCTTATGCTATGGCTGAGGTATTTATGGCTACTGGAGTTGGAGCTGCTATCATCAATGTAGCTTTGAGATTGGGAATTACAGGAAAAACAGTTGCTTTGGTTGGAGTTGTTGTTACCTCTATTCTTTCAATAGCTACTGGATCAAGCTGGGGTACTTTTGCTGCTTGTGCTCCAATATTCTTATGGTTAAATCA